>NZ_JAXHMV010000015.1 GCF_034521165.1 Thiohalophilus sp. | reverse complement strand
TCATTCCGGTTGCTAAAGCGCAACCAAACTTTTTGCGATGAAGAGCAATCCTAAATCAAAACGCTAATCTTACTGCTTTAGGTTTGACGTGATTGCTTACATCGACATTTTTGGCAAAGCCTCATCGACGCAAGCACCCACACAAATTACCTGATCAAATTGTTAAAGAGCACCTCTGACATTCGGCCAGAGCAGACCGACAATTCTGCATCTCTTCGGGACTCGCGTCAAGGACTAATTCCTTGGAATCCTTTGTATGCCGGGCGTTTCCGCCCTCTTGCCGTCTCAGGAGGCGCGCATTATACGTAGCTTTGCCCCCCGGTCAACACCCTTTGGACCAAATGTGTAAAAAAAATTACATACTGCGGTCACAGAGTTAATTTTCGGTCGCGGCGGGCTGATTTCAACCCGGGCTGGCGGGGGCGTTGTCGTGCAAAAAGGCTTCCAGCGCCTCACCCGGCATGGGGCGGGCATAATAGTAGCCCTGGCCTTCGCTGCAGCCCAGGGCGGCCAGCAGCTTGAGTTGACTCTCGCTTTCCACCCCCTCGGCGATGACCTGCAGGTTGAGGGCCTGAGCCATGGCCAGGATGGTGCGCACGATAGCGGCATCATCATCATCCACGGTAATGTCGCGGACAAAGGAGCGGTCGATTTTCAGTACGTCGATGGGAAAGCGTTTGAGATAGGCCAGCGAGGAGTAGCCGGTGCCAAAATCATCGATCGCCACCGAAACGCCTAACTCCTTGAACGCATTGAGCGTCTGGACGGCCTGCTCGGGGTCTTGCATGACGCCGCTTTCGGTGATCTCCAGCTCCAGGATGTGGGCCGAGTCGGGATCGCCTTCCAGGCTTTGCTGCAGGATGTCATGGGTCTGGGTGTGGAACAGCTGCCGGGCCGAGAGATTGATCGCCAGCCGCGCCACCTCTAACCCCAGGGCGCGCCAGCGGCGCAGGTCTGCCAGGGCCTGCTGTATGACCCAGCCGCCCAGGGCAATGATCAGACCGGTCTCCTCGGCCACCGGGATGAATTTGTCCGGCGGCACCAGACCGCGCTGCGGGTGCTTCCAGCGCACCAGCGCCTCCAGGCCGGTCACCGCCTGGTTGCGCAGGGAAAACTGGGGCTGGTAATAAAGCACCAGTTGCGAGGTTTTGATCGCCTCGCGCAGTTCGTTTTCGATCACAAAGCGGGTGACGGTGGCTTCCTGAATTCCGCTGGTACAGAACTGGAAGTTATTGCGTCCCTGCTCCTTGGCGTAATACATGGCGGCTTCGGCATTTTTCAGCAGGTTGTCCGCATCGCGCCCGTTTTCGGGGTACATGGCGATCCCGATACTGGCATCCACATAGACATTCTGGCCCGACAGCACAAACGGGGTCTGGAACAGCTGGAGCAAGGCATCCGCCTTGTCACTGGCCTGCTGCGGCCGGCCCACATCGGGCAATAGCAGCACAAAGTCATCGCCCCCGAGACGGGCAATCGTATCCCACGGGGTCACCGCCGATTTGAGCCGTTCGGCCACCGCCCGTAACAGGTGATCGCCGGCGATATGGCCCATGGTGTCATTAAGGTTCTTGAAACGATCCAGATCGAGGAACATCACCGCCAGCGAATGGCTTTCCCGGTGCGCATAGGCAAAGGCCTGCTCGATA
Organism: Thiohalophilus sp.; assembly: GCF_034521165.1. Lineage (NCBI taxonomy): Bacteria > Pseudomonadati > Pseudomonadota > Gammaproteobacteria > Thiohalomonadales > Thiohalophilaceae > Thiohalophilus > Thiohalophilus sp. The sequence continues at coordinate 25,650 of NZ_JAXHMV010000015.1, read as the reverse complement.
CGATCGCGTAACAACCAGCGGTTGGGCAACCCGGTCAGCAGGTCGTGGTACGCCTGATGGCGCAGAGTCTGTTCCGCCGCGCGTCGCGCGCGCCGTTCGTCCGCGTCCGCCAGTTCGCGCTGGATCGCCGGTAATAGCCGGGTCAGGTTATCCTTCATCAGATAGTCCTGCGCGCCCTTGCGCATGGCCTCGACAGCCAACTCCTCACCGATGGTGCCGGAAACAACAATGAAGGGGATGTCCGGATTATGTTCCTTGACCAGTTTCAGTGCCGCCAGCCCGTTGAAGTGCGGCATGGCATAATCGGAGAGCACCAGCTCCCAGTCCGCTTCGCGCAGTTGTCGGGTTAAATCCGGGGCATTGTCCACCCGGATATAATCGACCTGATAGCCCCCCTTGCGCAGGGCGCGCAAGATCAGTTCCGCATCGTCCGGGTTGTCCTCCACCAGTAACAGACGCAGGGAGACTTTTTTCTCCGGAGAGTCAGGCATAGGGACTCTGGTTGAGGTTGAGCCAGTAATGGCCCAGCTGGGTCACGGTCGAAGTGAACTGATCAGAGTCGACGGGTTTGCGGATATAGCTGTTGGCTCCCAGCTCGTAACTTTTGCGGATATCCGCTTCTTCCGAAGAGGAGGTCATCACTACCACCGGCAGATGGCGGGTCCGTCTGTCGGCGCGCAACTGACGCAACACATCACGCCCGTCAAGCCGCGGCAATTTGATATCCAGCAACATCAGCATCGGCAATGTTTCTGCAGCGCGGTCGCGGTATTTGCCTTCGGCAAACAGGTATTCCAGTGCCTTTACGCCGTCATCGACCACGGTGACCTCTGAGTCCATGTGGTTTTTCTTCAGCGCCCGCAGCACCAGCAGCTGATCGTCGGGGTTATCTTCGACAAGCAAAATACGTCTGGCGGCCAGGCCCGCTCCCCATGCGTCATAACTCAGGTTCACCGCATCTCCTGCACTTGGTTGCTGCGCCACATTTGATGACACTCATATTAACTATAGCGAAAAACCCCGCAGCCTCAATCCTCACAGCACAAAATAAAATACCGCCCCGTTGTCCGAACTCCCTTCCGCCCAGATACGCCCGCCATGGCGGTGAATAATGCGTTGTACCGTTGCCAGGCCGATGCCCAGCCCTTCAAACTCATCGCTAGCATGCAAGCGCTGGAACGCACCAAACAACTTGTCTATATAACGCATATCGAAGCCCGCGCCGTTATCGGCGACATAAAACACAGTTCGCGGTCCCTCTCCCTGGCGGGTGCCGATTTCAATTCTCGGGTGTGGCTTGCCTTGCGAATATTTGATCGCATTATTCACAAGATTGGTCAGCATGACGCGCAGCATCTGCAGATCCCCATAGACGACAAGCTCTGGCTGAATCACCACCTCGAGAGAAGACGCCGCCCAGAGCTGTTTCTGTTCTTCGGCAACATCCCGGGCCAGCTGGCTTAAATCGACTTTCTCACGCTTGAATTTACTGCGCGTCAGGCGGGAGAGTTTCAACAGGCTGTCGATAAGATGCGACATATTTTCAGCCGCCCGTTGTATGCGGTTCAGATAATCCAGGCCGGTTTCATCCAGCGCCTGGCGATAATCTTCATACAGTGCCTGACTGAAGCCGTCGATTGCGCGCAACGGGGCGCGCAGATCATGCGAAACGGAGTAACTGAACGACTCGAGCTCCTGGTTGATACGCTGCAATTCACCGGTGCGATCTTCCACCAGCTCCTCGAGGTGGAACTTGTGTTGCAGCAGTTCCTGCTCGGTCTGTTTTTGTTCAGTAATATCCAGCGTGGTACCAATTGCCTTGAAGGGTTTACCCTGTTCATCAAAACTGACCTGTCCCTGCTCAAGCATATGGCGTATTGTTCCATCTCGATAACTGACCCGATGCTCTACCTCGAACATACCTTCCGGGTTGGTCACAGCCCGTTGTATAGCCTCTTCGACAACATCCACATCGTCGATATAAACAGAGGCCATAAAATTGGCCAATGATGCCTCGACCTCATTAACGCTATACCCCAGCAAGCGATACTCTTCATCAGACCAGTTTGCCTTCAAGCTGTTCATATCCAGATCCCAGCTACCCAAATGGGCAATACGTTGAGCCTCGGCCAGCTGGGCCTCACTCGAACGTAAGGCTTCCTCGGCTTTTTTGACCTCGGTCAGGTCGGTGGTGATGCCCAGCATGCCGATGATATTGCTTTGCTCGTCATAACGTAGTCGGGCCTGGCTATAGACCCAGCGCACCTCGCCATCGGCACGAACAATGCGGTTTTCAATTTTAAACGGCCTGCGGTTTTTAACCGCTGTGTCGACAGCCGCGGTTATCTTGTCGAGATCGCCCGGGTATACCTGCCTGGCGAAATCCTCGAAATGACCTTTGAAGGTGCCTGTTTCAAGGCCATACATATGTTCAAGACTGGAGGACCATTCAATCGTGCCGGCACACATATCCCAGTCCCATATCCCGACCTGGCCGGTCTCCAGGGCCAGTTCCAGTTTTTTCTGCTGATGTTCCAGCGCCTGACGCGCTTTTACCTGTTCGGTAATATTTACCGCAACACCAATCGAGCCGTTCAACCCACCCTGTTCATTATAAGTGGGCGAATAATGGATTTCGAAATAGAGAGCGCCAACTCGTCTTTCGACCTGGAATACTTCACCCCCCAATGTGCGCTGGAGATCCCCGATGATGTCGGGATTATCCTGATACAGGTTAAACGCCGACTGGCCAACGACCTCACCGGGTTTAAGTCCCAGCGCACTGAGAGCCTGTCCCTCCAACAAGGTAAAGACGCCCTGTGCATCCATCGCAAACAGCACCACCGGGGCACTGTTAACCACCGTCTGCAATCTTTCCCGGCTTTCCTGCAACCGGGACTGCATTTTCTTGCGCTCGGTGACATCGGTGATACTGCCGCGAACCAGATTCCGGTCTTCCGTGGGCAATCGGACCAGGCGGATTTCACAATCGAGCAGATCCCCTCGCGAATCCCTGTGCACCCACTCAAACGCCGGTGTCTCACCGGCCAGTGCCTGTGAAATATATTGACCGGCCAACCTTTCCGAGAGCTGTCCGTCAGGCTGATAGGGCGGACTGAGTTCAGCGGGGCCGGATTGCAACAGTTGTTCACGTTTCAGTGAGAACAGGCGTTCGCCATTTTTATTGACATCAACGAACTTCCCACTATCGATATCAAGAATCGTTATAGCTTCGGGAGCATGGTCAATACTGGTCCTGTAAAGCTTCTCATTTTCCTGCAGCTTCAGATAAGTCTGACGCTGTTCCGTTACATCCTGGGCAATGCCGGCAATGCGAATCAAACGCCCCTGCTGGTCAAAAACCGGATAAATCCGGGCAGAGATCCAGCGCAGTTCTCCTGCCTTGTCGATCAGGCGATATTCCGGAAAAGTATATTCCGACTCGAGTTGATGATGCTTTTGTTGCATTATTTCCCGCAGCCAGCCCTGATCTTCAGGATGAATGCGCTCGAACCAGGCAGCGGGATTGTTGTACAGGATTTGTGGATCGTCTCCCCAGATCTTTTTATAGCCCGGGCTGATATACAGAAACCGCTCCCAGTCCGGTGTTGTCATCCAGAATACCGCATCGACCGCTTCGGCCAGCTGCTGGAAACGGGCTTCCGCCTCCTCCAGATCGCGAGTACGGGATCGGACCTGGGTTTGCAGCAGATAACCATACAACCCGCTGAGTAACAAAATGGCGGCAATAACCCCGACCGCAGGCCACAGCCACTTCGGCACAGCCGCTTCGCTCTGTCCCTTCTCCAGCCATTTTTGCAGGCTTTCGTAATAGCGGGAGTTGCTTTGTTTCTTCGCTTCGACCAGATAGGCGTCGATAAGCGGCAGATACGGCGAGTCACCGTGTCCCGGGGCGGCAAACCGGATCTGAACCGGGTTGAACAGAATACTGGTCGGTTTCACGCGGTAGCTGCTTTCATCAAGCAGGCTGTAGACCCGGTTTATTATCCCCGCATCCGCCCGGCCCTGTTCCAGCTCGTTCATTACATCGCCGTAATGCGGCACCGGTATCGGGATATAGTCGAAACCGAAGCCGTTCATCAGTTCATCGAAACGCCGGCTATGTATGCTCTGTTCCATCAGCGCAATCCGTTGTCCGACCAGATCGGACAGGGAACTGAGATTATTGCCGCTGGCCTGATACACCACGCCCCAGTTGTTCATCAGGGTCTGCGAGGTAAAATGAAATCGTTCTGCACGTTCGGCGCTGTAGGCAATACCGACCAGAATGTCGATCTGCCCGGCTTCCAGCTGATCGAGCAATTCATTCCAGGGAGCATAGTGATAGTTCAGCTGCCAGTTCTGCTGACGCGCAATGTCCTGGAGAACGTCGATGGCAAGCCCGATAATTTGCCCGCTCTCATCCTGAAACACGACAGGTCGATTATCGAATACGCCAACCCGGACGGTCTGCGCCTGGACGACGGTTCCCCACAAGGTCAGGGGGAAAAGCAGCCACCAGTAGCACAAAGCGATAAATATCGGGCGCATCGCATTCCTCGGGTCGACTCGCGCGATGGCAAGTCACCGGTGCAAGTAAAAAAGATACAAAACTGTCGTCGCAGCACGTCAATTTTCGCCCAGCCAGACAGGCCGCCACCACGCAGGATTGCACCCTGTCTTCATCCACTATCGGACAGGTTTACAAACAGCTGAAGTCTCTGACTCTCAGTATGGTCAACGGATGATGATCTGAAAAGGCGGGATGTCCCTATATTATAGGGACGAGGTGCGAGTGACGAGGTACGAGGAAAAAACGCCGGCCACCCCTCAGGTAATGGTGACCCGGGCGAACCTGCGTTTGCCGACCTGAATCACCTGACTTGTGCCGCTGGATAGCGCCAAAGCCGGATCACTGACACGTTCACCATCGATCTTAACCGCGCCCTGTTCCACCATGCGTCGTGCGTCGGAAGTACTTTTGGTCAGTCCCGCTTCTTTGAGCACGGAGGCTATCTGCATACTGCCATCTGCCGACTGCAAACTTTTCTCCGGTATCTCGTCGGGCATGGTGCCCTGCTGGAAACGGGCGATGAAATTTTCCTGCGCTTTTCTGGCTGCTTCGGCATTATGAAAGCGGGCCACGATCTCCTCGCCGAGCAGGAACTTGATATCCCGGGGATTCTTGCCCTCGGCGATTTCCCGGCGGAACTGCGCGATCTCCTCCAGCGGGCGGAAGCTGAGTAATTCGAAATAACGCCACATCAGATCATCGGAGATCGACATGATCTTGCCGAACATCTCGTCCGGCGGTTCGTTGATACCTATATAGTTGTTCAGGGACTTGGACATTTTCTGTACGCCATCCAGCCCCTCGAGAATCGGCATGGTCAGCACGACCTGCGGCGGCTGGCCGTAGGCCTCCTGTAACTGTCGCCCGACCAGCAGGTTGAACTTCTGATCGGTGCCGCCCAGCTCGACATCCGCCTTCATCGCCACCGAGTCATAGCCCTGGATCAACGGATAGAGAAACTCGTGAATGGCAATCGCCTGACCGTCTTTATAGCGTTTGTGAAAATCATCCCGCTCCAGCATCCGGGCGACGGTATGTTTGGCGGCCAGCTGGATCAGGTCCACGACGCTCATCTCCCCCATCCAGCTGGAGTTGAACATCACCAGAGTTTTTTCGGGATCGAGGATCTTGAAAATCTGCTGCTCATAGGTACGGGCGTTTTCGATCACCTCATCCCGGCTCAGCGGCGGCCGGGTGGCGCTCTTGCCGGTGGGATCGCCGATCATGCCGGTGAAGTCGCCGATCAGAAACAGAACCTCATGTCCCAGATCCTGGAACTGGCGCAGTTTGTTGATCAGCACGGTATGGCCCAGATGCAGATCCGGCGCGGTGGGATCAAAACCGGCCTTGATCCGCAGGGAACGGCCGCTCTTGAGGCGCTCGATCAGTTCCGACTCGATCAAAATCTCATCGGCCCCACGTTTGATCTGTTCCAGCATCTTGTCGATCGAGCTCATCGGTCACTTTTATCCTGTGCGAAAAAGGCTGCGTAGATTACCATATTGCCCCATGGCCCTCATCTCTGCCGAGCGGCATCGGCGCCGGTGACTCAAATTCTGTGGACTGGTTAATTGACGCTGGCCGGGAATCAGGCTATGTTAGAAACAACTACAAAAACTTAAGATAATTCCGTGGATTACAACACATTCTTAACAAAAGATTACAAGTCCCTCGGGCAGCCCCTGCGCCGCCGGACGCCCCGCTGGTCGCATTTGCACACGATCGTCGTGCTGGTTGTACTGACCACCGTCGGCACCCTGCTGGCTTTTCTCTCCACGGACGTGGCCGCCTCGCGCAATGATGCGCCGGATAATACGCTGACCCGGGCCCTGCCCGCCGCGCAGATCACCATCCCACTGGAACTCGCTCTGCCCGGCGCCGAGGAGAGCGCGTCGGCCACCCCGACCAGTTTTGATCATAATCCGCTGGCATCCAATCAATCCCCAGTTCAATCCAGGAAACAACAAGTTCAGAAACAACCGGCCATCGCTCTCCCCGATGAGAGCTGGCTGACCATTACTGTTCGTCGCGGGGACAGCCTGGCCGCCATTTTCAAACGACACAGCATTCCGGCCCGGGAGCTGCACCAGATCATGCAACTGGGACGCACTACCCGCAATCTCAATGCCCTGCATCCCGGCGACATCGTCCGCTTCAAGCTGGATGAACAGCAGCGGGTCCAGCAGATGGTCTTTGATATCTCGCGGCTCAAATCACTGCAGGTTTCCCGGCAGGCCGATGACCAGTTTGCCGCGCGGATAATCGAACATGAACTCGATCGACGCCTGACCCAGAGCAGCGGCGTCATCAAAACCTCCCTCTATGAAGCGGGCAAGGCCGCCGGCCTGGATGATGGGCTGATCATGCAAATGACCGCCATCTTCGGCTGGGATATCGATTTTGTCCTCGATATCCGCCGCGGCGATCACTTCACCCTGATTTATGAAGAACAGTATCTCGACGGCGAAAAAGTCCAGGACGGCCCGATCATTGCCGCCGAATTCGTCAACCAGGGTCGCCAGGTACACGCCATTCGCTACACCGATAAAGAAGGTCGCAGCGATTACTATTCGCCCGAGGGCTATTCCATGCGCAAGGCCTTCCTGCGCACACCGGTCGATTTTCGCCGCATCAGCTCGCGCTTTGGCAAACGCCATCATCCGGTACTCAACCGGATGCGCATGCACAAGGGCGTCGATTATGCCGCGCGCACCGGCACGCCGATCCAGGCTGCCGGCGACGGGAAAATCGTGTATCGCGGCTGGAAAGGCGGTTACGGCCGGGTCATCATCCTGCAACATGGCGGCCGCTACAGCACGCTGTATGCCCATATGTCCGGGTTCAAGGGCGGACTGCGGGTGGGCAGCCGGGTCAAACAGGGCCAGATCATCGGCTTTGTCGGCCGCTCCGGGCGTGTCACCGGCGCACATCTGCACTATGAATTTCGGGTTAACGGGACGCACCGGGATCCGCTCACCGTCAAGCTGCCCGAAGCCGAACCGATCAAACCCGCCTATAAGATGGAATTCAAACAGGTGGCCCAGCGACGCCTGGCCCAGCTGGACGCCGCCCGACCGGCCATGCTGGCGCTGAATCAATAGTGCCTTGTCGACCCCGGTTTAGACTGAATTCATGTTTAACCTTGACGTTCGAATGGTTATTACCGCACAATTGAATGGCAAATTGTGTGGTAACTGAACCGCCCGGAGGCGTCATGTCGGTATCCAGCGAGCACGTCAATAACGGCAAGGAATGCCTCATCCGCATTGGCGACAAGCTGGTCTATCGACTCTATCGCGAATTTCGCCAGGCCTATACCGACTGTGACCCGGCCACCGAGCTCATCACGGTCGATCTCCAGAACACCCGTTATATTGACAGCTCGGCACTGGGCATGATGTTGCTGCTGAAAAAACACGCCCGGGACAACCAGCGTCAGATCCGTCTGATCAACGTCAGTGACACCATCTTGCGCGCCTTTGAGATTGTGCAACTGGATACGGAATTCGAGATCTCAGCCACCACAAAGAAGCGCCAGCACGCCACCTGACAGCCCCCTCCCGACGATCGCCGGCCTTTTCTGGTGGCGCCGATTCAGGATTTGCCGGCCACCGCCGTTTTGCATAGCATGCACGCATGACAACCTATTACCTTGGTCTGATCTCGGGAACCAGCATGGACGGTATCGACGCCGCCTTGCTGGCCTTTGACGAACAGCCCCGGCTCCTTGCCCACCACAGTCACCCGCTGTCGGATCCCATTCGCCAGCAGCTCTATCAATTGCAGACCCCCGGCCAGAATGAACTGGCCATCGCCATGCATCTGGATGTGGAACTGGGCCGAGTATTTGCCGCCGCCGCCTTGAGGCTGCTCGACCAGGCCGCCCTGCGGCCCGATCAGGTAGCTGCGATCGGCAGCCACGGCCAGACTCTGCGCCACTACCCGGGTGGCCCTGCCCCCACCACCTGGCAAATCGGTGATCCCAACATCATTGCCGAGCAGACCGGCATCACCACGGTCGCCGATCTGCGTCGCCGTGATATGGCCGCCGGCGGTCAGGGTGCCCCGCTGGTTCCGGCCTTTCACGCCGCCGTGTTTCGCCAGACGAATATGAACCGGGCCATTTTGAATATCGGCGGTATCGCCAACCTGACCCTGTTGCCGGCAGAGCCCACCCGGCCGGTCATCGGTTTCGATACCGGACCCGGTAACGGGCTGATGGATGCCTGGATCGGACAACACCTCGACCAGCGTTACGATCGGGATGGCGAATGGGCGGCCAGCGGCCATGTGCATCCCGGCCTGCTGGAGCGACTGCTGCACGACACCTATTTCGAGCGTCCGCCCCCCAAAAGCACCGGTCGCGAATACTTCAACCTGGACTGGCTACAACCGCGCCTGGCCGCTTTTTCTGATCTGGCGCCCCGCGATACGCAGGCGACACTGTGCGAACTGACCGCGCGCACCATTGCCGAGGCGTTACAGGCGACGATGGAATCCGTGGACGAGGTCCTGATCTGCGGCGGCGGCGTCCACAACCGCCAGCTGTATCAACGCCTGGAAGAATTGCTCACCCCGGCCCGGGTCACCAGTACCGCCGAAGCCGGCCTCGATCCCGACTGGGTCGAAGCCGCCGCCTTCGCCTGGCTGGCGAAACAAACCCTGGTCGGTGCGCCCGGCAACCTGCCTTCGGTCACGGGCGCATCACATCCGGTGGTATTGGGGGGTATCTATCCGGGGAAAGGGCCGAGGGACGAGTAACGAGGGACGAGGAAAAGCTTCACCACGAAGACACCAAGACACGAAGGCTTGAAAATAAAATCCTTCATGGCCTCATCTCGGGGATAACTTAACAGCTAAAACACCTGCCATCGGGAACAGGAATGAAAAAGTTCCGGGTTTCCTCGTTACTCGTCCCTCGTACCTCGGCACTGAGAAAAGCGCTGACGCGTTGCGTCAGCGCTTTTCGATCGGGACATATTTGCGGACCGGCTCGCCGGTATAGACCTGGGTGGGACGGAAGATCCGGTTGTCAGCCAGTTGTTCGCGCCAGTGCGCCAGCCAGCCGGCGGAGCGGGCCATGGCGAAGATGGCGGTGAACTGATCGGCGGGGATGCCCATCTCCGAATAGAGGATCCCGCTGTAGAAATCGACGTTGGCATAGACGCCCTTGTGGGCCAGGCGATCCTCGCAGATCTGCTCCACCGCCTTGGCGATATCGAACAGCGGGCTGACATTGCCTGCCTTGGTCTCCATATACTGGTCGATCAGCTTTTGCAGGATGATGGCACGCGGATCCTTGGTCTTGTATTCGCGATGGCCCATGCCCCAGATCACTTCCTTGTTGGCCAGCCGCTTGTCCACGTATTCCTCGGCGTTCTCGGGGGAGCCAATATCTTCCAGCATTTCCAGCACCCGCTGATTGGCACCGCCGTGCAGCGGGCCGGACAAGGCCCCGATCGCCGAAGCGACCACGCTGTAGGGACTGGAGAGTGTCGAGGCGTTCACCAGCACCGCGAAGGTGGAAGCATTGATCGTGTGTTCGGCGTGCAGTATCAGGCAAACGTCCATGATCCGCGCCAGCAGGGGTTCCGGCTCCTTGCCGGTCAGCATCCACAGAAAGTTTTCCGCGTGACTCAGATCGTCGCGCGATTCGACCGGATCGTAACCCTCGCGAATGTGCTGCCACATGGCGACGATCGGCGCCATGCGGGCGATGATCTTGATCGACATGTTGTGGATGTAATTGACGTCCTCGCAGGCATCGCCGCCGGTTAAACAGTCATTCCCCGGATAGAACATCCCCAGACTGGCCACCACGGTTTGCAACATCTCCATCGGATGACCGGTGTTGGGAAAATTTTTCATCATGCCGCGGGTATGGAACTTGATCCGGCGGTTGTCCTTGAGCTGGTCGCTGAAGGTCTGCAGCTCCGAGCGGGTCGGCAGGCGCCCGTCGAGCAACAACAGGGTGGTCTCCTCGAAGGTACTGTGTTCGGCCAGTTCCTCGATGGGATAACCGCGATAGGAGAGAATGCCTTTCTCGCCGTCGATATCCGAAATATTGGATTTGGTGGCAGGAACGCCGGCCAGCCCCGGAAGGTATTCACTCATGGAAGACTCCCCTGAATTTAAAAACGGTGCGTTATCCCCAAGAATAACAAAAAAATCCCGGGGCATCGGCCAGGGCGACAGAAAAGTTGGCGAGTCGATGACGGGCGGGCCGGTTTTGTCCGCCGCAAACAAAAATGGCATGACTTCAAGTCATGCCATTTTGGGGTGCGGACGACGCCGGGATTAAACGCCGAAGGACGAACCGCAGCCGCAGGTGGTGGTGGCGTTCGGATTGCGAATCACGAACTGGGCACCGGAGAGGTCTTCCTTGTAGTCGATCTCCGCCCCCATCAGATACTGGAAGCTCATCGGATCCACCAGCAGGGTAACACCGCCTTTTTCGACCCGGGTATCCCCGTCCTGCTCGTCTTCCTCGAAGGTGAAACCGTACTGGAAGCCGGAACAGCCGCCACCGGTGACGAACACCCGCAGCATCAGATCGTTATTGCCCTCGTCCTCGATCAGCTGCCGGACCTTGTCGGCCGCGGAGTCGGTAAAGATTAGCGGGCTGGGAGTTTCGGTTGCTGTCTCGGTTGCTGTGCTGCTCATAATGTCTCTCCACCAGGATTGATATCTACGGGGCCTATTATGCTATTCCTGATTGTTTTAATCAAGAATCCTCTGTGCCGCTGTCGGGTGCCGTACGTGAGTGGTTACTACTCTTGTGCAACAGATTGCCATTGACTTCCGCCCCCATTGCCATCTCGATCAGGCTGTAATAGACGTTGCCGTGTACCCGGGCCTGGGCGGCCAGCTCGACATGGCCGGGCGCGTGAACATCGCCGATGACCGTCCCGTTGACCACCACATTGGGCACTTTCACTTCTCCCTCTATGGTGCCCCGCTCGCTCAAAGTCAAGAGGGATTCCTCGCCTTCTTCGGCGATCACGCTGCCTTTGACGCTGCCATCCACGTGCAAACCGCCGCTGAAAATGACATCGCCCCGGATTTCGGTATTCTGGCCGATTAACGAATCGATCTGTGCCGTCCGGCTAGGCTTCTTCTTGCTCCCCCACATGCTATCTATTCTCCTCAATCGACCAGTCGATGGTTTTTTCGATACTGTTACGCGCACTGCCCCGGGGCAGAATCCGCAGTGTGGCCCGCAACAGGCTGAAGTTATCCGGCAACCGGATGTCCCCTTCGAGCTTTTGAAAATACTTGAAACGGTAATTCAATTCGTTGACGGAATTCTCGGTTACATCCTTGAGAGTCAAAGACTTGGACTCGCTCTCCTGAAGACCCTCCAGCTCCAATTGTACCCGGCCGCTGGCCAGCCTGTCATTGCCCAGCACCTGGGTCAGCACTACCCGGTAGCGCAGCCGGCGATCGGAGCCGCCCGGTTCAAGACTGAACTTCTGTAATTGCAGCCCGGTGGACGCCTCCCGTGGCGAGACGATGCCACGATAAAAGGCCAGCTCTTCCTTCAGTTCCAGGATTTCCGATTGCAGGTTCTTGATGGTGCCGTCCAGATCATCATAGGCCTGGCGCTCGATCTGCCGGGCCCGTTGCAACAGAGCCTTTTCCTGGCGCAGGGTGTCGATCTCCCCTTCCAGCCGTTTTTTGACCTGCAGCAGCTCTTTTTTGACCCGGCTGGCTTCATCACTGTCATAACCGGCCAGGTAACGCCCGTAATCGAACAGGGTATAGCCCCCGGCCAGCATCAGCAGGACCGCCAGGGCCCACAACGCCCGCGTTTTCCACGGGTGGTGAGGTTTAACCACCAGACTCATTGGTACATCCTAGGGCATCAATCCAATTGTATTCAGGCCGGCCGTCTCATCCAGGCCGAACATGAGATTCATATTCTGTACAGCCTGGCCCGAGGCCCCCTTGACCAGATTATCAATCACCGACAGGACGACCACCGTATCACCATCGCCGGGACGGTGCAGGGCAATCCGGCAGTGATTGGCGCCCTTGACGCTGCGGGTTTCGGGGTGCGAGTCGGGCGGCAGGATATCGACAAACGGTTCGCCCGCATAACGTTCGCTGTAGAGCGCCTGCAATCCCTTGACCGGCCCGGTCAGCCGGGCGTAAAGGGTGGCGTGAATCCCCCGGATCATGGGCGTGAGATGGGGGACAAACGTCAGTCCCACCGGGGTTCCCGCTGCCCGGGTCAGCCCCTGAACGATCTCGGGCAGATGGCGATGGCCGGCTACACCGTAAGCCTTCATGCTTTCGCTGGCCTCGCCCAGCAAGGCGCCCACATTGGCCTTGCGCCCGGCCCCGCTGACGCCCGACTTGGCATCGGCCACCAGTTGCCCGATGTCCACCAGCCCCTGCTCGATCAGGGGCAGAAAACCCAGCTGAACCGCGGTGGGATAGCAGCCCGGGCAGGCGATCAACCGCGCTTCACGAATTGCCTCGCGGTTCACCTCGGGCAGCCCGTAGACCGCCTCGGCCACCAGCTGCGGCGCGCTGTGGGCCATGCCGTACCACTTTTCCCATTCCGCCACATCCTTGATGCGAAAATCGGCGCCCAGATCAATCACCCGCACGCCCTTGTCCAACAGCTCGGCGGCGGTATTCATTGCCACGCCATGCGGCGTGGCAAAAAACACCACATCACACCCGGCCAGCTGGTCGGGATCGGGTTCGCTGAAAGCCAGGTCCACATAACCGCGCAAATTGGGGAACATGTCCGCCACCGGCTGACCGGCTTCGGAGCGGGAGGTAATCAGGCGCAGATCCACCTGCGGATGCAACGCCAGCAGACGCAGCAACTCCACACCCGTGTAACCCGTGCCGCCAACAATACCTGCCTTGATCATGATTCCAACCCGGTTATGCAAGGGGAGTAATGATAAGTGCTGGCGGGATAAACGAAAAGGCTGATACGTGATGAATCTCTCAACCTTGCACGCTTTGTGGTTTGCACCGCGACCAATAAAAAAGCGGCTGAAAAGCCGCTTGAGTTGGATCGTGCTTGATTATTGTTATTAAGGCTTGGCGGTTACTCCCCTAAGGGATTCTCACCCTATCCCCTACATTTAACAAGGTCAAGGTTTTTTGCGGTTTTTTGCGCCAATTTCCTGTCTGCAGTTCCGTCGGCGCGGCGCGACAGGGTCATGCTAGAATCGGTGCGCATGGATTTTCGGCATCTCAAACGCACCCGGCAGAAGCTCTTTACCCTGGCCAAATGGAAAGTGCGGCTACTGTTCTGGGGCAGCGCCCTGAGCGTCGGTGCCGTGGCGGCGCTGTTCGCGCTGGCGGCGGGCGCCGCCGATGAAACCTTTCACCACCTGCACCAGCAGCGCCCCTGGCTGACCTACCTGCTCCCCCCCGCCGGACTGGTGCTGATCGCGTGGTTGACCCGGCACTTTTTCCCCGGGACCGAGGGCAGCGGGATCCCCCAGGCGATTGCCGCCCTGTCCATGCGCAAGCACGCCCTGCGACACAAGGTGCTGTCGCTGCGCGTGGCCGTGGCCAAAATAGTGCTGACCACCCTGGGTCTGTTCTGCGGCGCCTCCATCGGCCGCGAAGGGCCAACGGTACACATCGGCGCCTCGCTCATGTATTCCCTGCGCCGTTTCGCCCCTATGCCGCTGCGCGGCCAGGATCTGCTGCGGGCAATGATCCTGGCCGGTGGGGCCGCCGGGATCTCGGCCGCCTTCAACACGCCGCTGGCCGGCATTTTGTTTGCCATCGAGGAGATGAGCCGATCCTTTGAACAACGCAGCAGCGGGACCCTGATCATCGCGGTCGTGCTGGCCGGGATCACGGGGTTGATGATCCTCGGCCCCTATACTTATTTCGGCAGCACTGACGCCACGTTGCCCCTGTCCGGCGCCTGGCTGGCGGTGATCCTCTGTGGCGTCGTCGGAGGCTTGCTGGGCGGGCTGTTCGCCACGGCCCTGATTCAGGGCTCTCGCCGCGTTGCGCCGCTGGCCTGGCGTTATCCCGTGCGCGTGGCCTTTGTCTGTGGCCTGATCATCAGCCTGCTGGGCTTCGTCTCCAACGGCCAGAGTTACGGCACCGGCTATATCGAGGCACGCGCCCTGGTGGACGGGGGCGAGGCGTCGCTGCTGTTTCCGCTGTGGAAGTTGCTGGCGACGCTGTCGTCCTATCTCAGTGGCATTCCCGGCGGAATTTTCGCACCCTCGCTCTCGGTCGGGGCCGGACTGGGCGCGGATCTGGCACTGCTGTTGCCCCATCTGCCCGCGGCGGCGCTGGTGATGCTCGGGATGGTCGGCTATTTCAGTGGCGTGGTGCAGACCCCGATCACCGCTTTTGTCATCGTGATGGAAATGACGGACAATTCGGGTATGCTGCTGCCGCTGATGGCCACCGCACTGATTGCCCGGGGCGTCTCGAGCCTGGTCTGTCCCCGGCCAATTTATATGGCTCTGGCTGAAGCCTATCTGCACAAACAGGATCCCCCGAAGGTCAAACATGAAAACCCGTGATACGTTAATTGCTGTATTTGTTGTTCTGTTAATCGGTGCGCTGGCCTGGATCTGGTTCAGTCCTTCCGGGTTGCAGCGCGCGCCCGACATCAGCTTCAAGAATGTCGAGGGGGAAACCCTCAGCCTGCAGCAACTGCAACAGCAGGGTCGGCCGGTCCTGGTAACGTTCTGGGCCACCTCCTGCCCCGGTTGTATCAAGGAGATGCCGCACCTGATCGAGATGTACCACGATCTGGCCCCCCGGGGACTGGAAATCATCGGGGTGGCCATGGCCTATGACCCGCCCAATCATGTGATGCGTATGCGCGAGGAAAAAAATATTCCCTATCCCATCGTGCTGGATATCGACAGCGCCATCGCCCGGGCCTTTGGTGAGATTAAACTGACGCCAAGCCATTTTCTGATCAACCCCAATGGCCGCATCGTGCATCACAAGATCGGCGAGCTGGACATGGAACGGATCCGCACCCGCATCCTGGCGATGCTCAACGCACCTTCTCAAGGATAACGCAACATGCTCTGGGTCAAGGCGTGGCATATTGTCTTCATGGTGACCTGGTTCGCCGGCCTGTTTTATCTGCCACGGCTGTACGTCTATCACGCCATGGCCGAAGATAGCGTCAGCCATGAGCGGTTCAAGATCATGGAGCGCAAGCTGTTTTACGGCATCATGACGCCCGGGGCGATCATTACCATTGTACTGGGATTGTGGTTACTGGCCGATTATGCCTGGGCGGCGTATAAAGACAGCGGCTGGCTGCACACCAAGCTGGCGCTGGTCGGGATTCTGATTATCTATCATATTCACTGCGGCAAATTGCTGCTCGATTTCAAGCATGACCGCAATACCCGCTCGCACGTCTACTACCGCTGGTATAACGAGTTTCCCGTTCTCATTCTCATTGCCATCGTCCTGCTGGCAGTCGTTAAACCCTTTTAGTTAGTAGTCACTCACCTGTAATACCCTCCCTCCACGTGTATATCAGGTTTTTAAATATGCGAATGATAATGGTTTGCATTTAGGTTTTTCTTTCGTTATAGTTTTCTCCATTGCTGATTTGAGCGATGTCATTCAAGCCACAATTCAATTCAAATGGGGAGAAAATCATGAAACGAGCAACACCGATTGCCCTGATTACCGCCGGCTTGCTGGGCAGTGCCCCGGTACTGGCCTCGGAGCAGGAACTGCGTCAGGAAATCGATAACCTGAAACAACAGAACCAGACCATCATGGAACGGCTCAATGCCACCAGCGAGATGATCGAGAGCAACCGCTCAGCAGGTGGCGCGAGTCCCGTCAACATCGGCGGTTACGGCGAACTGCACTACAACAATCTGAGCAACAACCTGGCCGGTGGTGACGACAAGGAGATGCTGGATTTCCACCGCTTCGTGCTGTTCTTCGGCTACGAATATACCGACGACATCCGTTTCTTCTCCGAACTGGAAGTCGAACATGCCTACTCCGGCGAAAGTAAGCCCGGCGCCGTGGAACTGGAACAGGCCTACGTCGAATTCGATCTGAATAACAAGACTTCCGCCAAAGGCGGTCTGTTCCTTGTCCCGGTCGGCATCCTCAACGAAACTCACGAGCCGCCGACCTTCTACGGCGTGGAACGCAACCCGGTTGAAAACAAGATCGTCCCGACCACCTGGTGGACTTCCGGTGCCGAGCTGACGGGCCGTTTCGGCCAGGGGTTCAGCTATAATTTGGGATTGCATGAAGGCTTGGCGACCTCAGCCGCGGACGATTTCGCAGTTCGTGATGGTCGCCAGAAGAGCGCCAAGGCCACTGCCAGTGACCTGGCCACGACCGCGCGCATTAAATACACCGGCATGCCCGGTCTGGAACTGGCTGCGACCTTCCAGCACCAGAGCGATATGACCCAGGACGGGACCGATAATGCCGGCAGCGCAAACTTGATCGAGGCGCATGCCATCTACACCAAGGGCGCCTTCGGCCTGCGTGCGCTGTATGCCACCTGGGATCTGGATGGCAGCGGCCCAGCAGCAATTGGTGCCGACGAGCAGACCGGCTGGTTTATCGAACCGTCCTACAAGCTGACCAACAAGTTCGGTGTCTTTGCCCGTCACAATGTCTGGGACAACCAGGCCGGCAACAGCACCGATACCGAATTCACCCAGACGGACGTCGGTTTCAACTACTGGCCGCATGAAGACGTTGTCATCAAGATGGATTACCAGACGCAGGATGCGCCTGCCGGTGAAAACGAGTATGACGGCTTCAACGTCGGTATCGGCTATCAGTTCTAAAGTTCAAGGCTGAACGAACTCCTCCATTGCAGCCCACTGCCGGCTATTCCATTGGGAATAGCTGGCCTTTTTGATTTATGCTACGCGCCATGAAATTTACGATACAACTTGTTTTTATTTTCTGCGCAGGACTACTGAGCCTGCCGGCATCCGGCGAGGTTCATCAAAAGCCCGAAGCTTTTTTACAACAAGTGTTCGAGAACCAGATACCGGATCCCGAAATGCTCTGGATTACCGGCGAGCTACGCGATACCGCCGAACAGATCCTGCAACACAAACCCACCAGCCTGCGTACCCGTTACTGGCAAAGCGACCAACGTACGGCCTGGATACTGGAAGAAATCGGCAAGGAACAACCGATCACTGTTGGTATTGTCATCAGCGATGATCGTATCGAAACCGTCAAGGTGCTCATCTTTCGGGAGAGCCGTGGCTGGGAAGTCAAATACCCGTTTTTCACCAATCAGTTCAAACAAGCGAAACTGGATTCCGAGCTTGAACTCAATACCGACATCGATGGTATCACCGGTGCAACGCTATCGGTACGTGCGCTGACCAAACTCAGTCGTCTCGCGCTCTATTTTCATCAACACGTTACGCATAAATCATGACCCGGCATAAGCGTCCCCGACTCAAGCTCAAATCGGTTTATCAATGGCATCGCTATATCGGCATCAGTGCGGCATTGTTTGTCATCCTGATCAGCGTTACCGGAATCATGCTCAACCATACCGAGCAAATGAACCTGGATGAGCAATACGTGCAGAGTAACTGGCTACTCGACTGGTACGGCGTGCAGGCACCGCAACAAACCAGCGGCTATCTAACCCGTGAACACTGGGTCAGTCAGTGGGATTCCCGGTTGTTGACTCAAACACGGGATCTCGGTCATTACGATCGGCAGATACTGGGGGCCATCAGCTACCACGGTATGCTGATCGTTGCCCTCGAGGGCGAACTGTTATTGCTGACGCCGGAAGGCAAGGTCATCGAAACCCTGCGCGGTTACCAGGGTGTGCCGGCCGGTATGTGGGCAATCGGGCTGACCTCGGACAAACGTGTCGCTGTCAAGGCGGCGCACGGCACCTATGTCGCCGATGCGGATCTGATTACATGGGAACACCAAAACCTGGAAGCGGTCCGCTGGTCCGCACCTTCCACCCTGCCCAGGCAGGTACATCAGAAGATGCTGCAGCTTTATCGTGGCAAGGGCCTGGATATGGAGCGGGTGATTCTGGATCTGCACAGTGGCCGTTTGCTAAAGCAAGGGGGTATTTATTTCTTTGATTTTATCGCCGTGGCACTGATCTTTCTGGCCTGCAGCGGCCTCTGGTTGTGGGGCGTTCGCCAGTATAAAGCCCGCCAACACCACCGATAGTAAATTACCACCGCCCTCGAAAAAAACAGAGTCGGTTAAGGACCTCGTATCAGGAAAAATAGGCCCGCCGGGCCTCCTGCAACTGCTGGCAGGCCCCTTCAATTGCACGCAGGACCTGTTCTCGCGAAAGACCGGCGATTTCCCACGCCCTGGGATCAATGTGGCTCCAGTCATCCAGCTCACTCTCTTCGATATAAGGCTGCGATGCAATCATATTGGCCATATGCACCAGCGCCACCTGAACCGGAAATAATTCTGCCCGACCGGGCTCATGATGGTAGGCAATACATTCGCGCAGGTTGCTCGGCAAGTGCCATAATTCCGCCAGTGCCTCGCCCACCTGGGCATGATCAAAACCGATCACCTCCCGCTCGGCACGGTACATCGGCAGCGGATCCTCCACCTGTAGTGTTCGTATCAGTGCCGAGTGCATATGTTGCGGCAATTTGTAGAACATCACCAGCTGACCAATGTCGTGCAGCAGCCCGGCCAGAAACAACGACTCGGAACGTGACGCACTGGACACCTCACCCAGTTCCTGGGCCAGCAGACCGCAATAGAGACTGTGGTGCCAGAAATCCTCCACCGACACCAGATCGGTCGGAATCCCCTCGAATGCCCGGGTTGCCGTGGTGGCGATCACCAGATCGCGGATCTGTTGCAGGCCAAGCAGGGTGACCGCGCGCGAGACCGTATCGACCCGGCTGGAGAGGCCGTAAACCGGACTGTTGGCAATCCGTAACAGGCGGGCCGAGAGGGAGGCGTCCTGGCTGATCACCCTGCCCAGCTCCACCGCCGTGCATTCTCCCTGTTCGGTCATGCGACTGATACGCAAAGAGACTTCCGGCAACGACACCAGTTGTTTGATATCACGGACCAGATCGACAGCGGTAACACTCATAAGATGGCTGCATTGATGAAAATTACTCTAAATATAGTCCATCTTCCGGATTTCACCAGATCCCCGGCGGATTCGATCCTGACAGATTTCCTGAATGATCCGATCCGCAATATCCGTATGACCGGCCCTGTCTTTCCCCGGATATTGCTGGTAAATTTGAACACTATTTTACCAATCAATAATAAAAACGGACCGTACTGTGAGTTTGCCAGCCGATTACCTTGTCGAAATTTACGTCGTTTACGGTTTCTCGTTTCTGTTGCTCGGATTTGTCGTTTTACTGCAGCCCAGGGAAGATCGGGCACTGGGCTTCGCGCCGTATCTGTGGCTGCTTGGCCTGTTCGGCCTGCTGCACGGATTGAACGAGTTTTTTGACTGGTGGCAACTGGCCTATCAACCCCGTCACCCGGCCTTAGAATGGCTGGCAAACGGGTTACTGCTGATCTCCTATCTGCCCCTGTTTGAATTTGGCCGACGCATCGGTCGCCAGTTTCGCAGTAACGACACCCAGACCGTCGTTCAACATCCCCTGCCACCCGGCCTCTATGCCGGCGCCGGACTCGGCCTGATTCTCCTCACCCTGCTGGCAAGTCAGTCAGCCAGCGGCCTGGATGCCGCCATTCGACTGTTCGTCGGCCTGCCCGGGGCGTTACTCACCGGCCTGGGACTGCTCGGCTACGCACGTGTGCATCATCACAGCCTGACCCGGATGCAGGCCGGCTGGACACTGAAACTGGTCGCCTGTGGATTCATTGCCTATGGCCTGCTGACCACCCTGATTATCAGCGACCCGCGAATTGGGCAGGTACTGCCCACACAAACCCTGTTTCAGGAAGTAACCGGCACACCGGTACAACTGTGGCGTGCACTGGCCGCCATCACCATCGCGCTTGGGCTCGGGCTGTTTTTGCGGGGTATCAATCACGACAGTCGTCAGCGTGAGAATGAAACCACCCGCCGTTATCTCGAGCTCAACAGCCAGCTGGAACAACGCATTCACTCCCGTACCCGGCAGTTACAGGAGGTTAATGACCAGCTCAATGACGTCATCGAGGAGCACCGGGTAACGGAACAGGCCCTGCGCAAGAGCGAGCGGGACCTGAACCGGGCCCAGTCGATTGCCCATATCGGCAGCTGGACCCTGGATGTCAAACAGAACCGGCTGGAATGGTCCGACGAAACCTATCGTATTTTCGGCATCCCCAAAGGTAAGCCTCTCAGTTACGAGATATTCCTGGAGGCGATTCACCCCGAAGACCGGGAAATGGTCGACCGAAACTGGCAGGCTGCACTGGCCGGCGCGGGCTATGAAGTCGAGCACAGAATCATCATTCACGATCGCATCAAATGGGTGCGTGAGAATGCCGAACTGGAATTCGACGATCAGGGCGAGCTGAGTTATGGCATCGGCACGGTGCAGGACATTACCGACCGGGTCGAGGCGCAACTGGCACTGGAAAAAACGCTGGCAGAGCTGCGCCAGTCGGAACAGACGCAACGCGAACTGCGCCTGGTGGCCGAGCGCGAGCAGGGGCGCATGGCGGCGTTACTATCAGCGATGAACATCGGGATTCTGTTCGAGGATCGCAACCGGGTGATGGAATACGTTAATCCGGCATTTCGTGCCATGTGGGCCATCCCCGACGATGAGGTGCTGGAGAATCGTGAGACGATGAACGTACTGGAACACTCCACTCACCGCTTCGCGCGCCCCGATCACGCCTCCAAATATGTATTACAGGTACTCGACACTCACGAGATCAGCGAACGCTTTGAACTGGATCTGTACGACGGTCGGGTCCTAACCCAGATTTCCTACCCGGTGCTGGATAATGATGAACGGATATTGGGCCGGCTGTGGATTTACGAAGATGTCACCAACGAACGCCAGACCGCACAGCAATTATTATATCTGGCGCAGCGGGATCCGCTGACCGGCCTGTACAATCGCCATCGTTTTCAGGAACAGCTGGAACAGTCCATCATCAACGCCCAGCGGAACAACGCCCGCTTTGCCCTGTTCTATTTTGATCTGGATGAATTCAAATACATTAACGATACCTTTGGTCACAGTGCCGGGGATTCCGTGCTGATCCGCATCGCCAACGAGGTACAGGCGCTGGTGCGCGGCGGCGAAACCCTGGCCCGGCTCGGCGGGGATGAATTTGCACTGCTGACCGCGTTGCAACAGAACAACGAAATCAGCGCCCTCGCCAGTCGCATCATCAACGCGGTCTCCTCCCTGCCGTTTCGCTTTCGGGGCCGGCACCTGCGTATGACCACCAGCCTGGGCGTGGCGGTCTTTCCGGATCACGGCCTGGATACCGAGGATCTTGTCGCCCGTGCCGACGCGGCCATGTATCAGGCCAAAAGCCAGGGCAAAAATACCTGGGCGATTTACGATGCCGATCGCGATACCTCGCTGGCCATGGTCGACCGCCTGACCTGGAACCAGCGTATCGTGCAGGCGATGGAACAGGATTTGCTGGAATTGCACTACCAGGGAATCTATAACACCAGCGATAGCAGTATCAGCCATATCGAGGCACTGGTTCGGATGCGCGACCCGCTCAACCTGGATCAGCTGTATATGCCGGGGCAGTTTATTCCTATCGCGGAAAAATCGGGCACCATCGTCGACCTGGACAAGTGGGTCATCAAGCGGGTCGTGCGAACCCTGGCAGAACTGCCGCACTTATCCGCCATTGCGGTTAACGTCTCCGGACGCACCTTCGACGATCCCGGCCTGCCGCAATATATCCGTAACCTGCTAAGAGAATATGAACTGGAACCGCAACGGCTGATCATTGAGCTGACCGAAACCGCCGCGGTCACCGATATGCAGGATGCCCAGGCCTTTATCGAAGCCATGCACCGCACCGGTTGCCGGGTCGCGCTGGACGATTTCGGCAGCGGTTTTTCCACCTTTACTTATCTCAAACATCTGGGCGTGGAAATTCTCAAAATCGACGGCCAGTTCATCAGCGACCTGCCCAACAATGCGGAGAACCAGGCCTTTGTCAAAGCGATGGTGGGCGTGGCCCGCGGCCTGCGCAAGATCTGTATTGCCGAGTTTGTCGAGGACGCGGCCACCCTGGAAATGATTCGGGATATCGGCGTGGATATGGCCCAGGGCTATTACCTGGATCGCCCCGATCCCGACCACCCGGCGCTGACGAAAAACGGGGACAAAAAATAATTCGGATTCCGGGAGATGATACAACTTGTTCTTGACAGTTCTGTTACAGCACCAAAGATGAATCATTTATGACACCTAAAGACGATCTGATCCGCCACTATCGCTGGCTGCGCCAGTACGGCATTAACGATTCACACAGCGGCAACGCCTCGGTGCGCGAGGGCAATACCATCTGGGTGACCCCCACCGGCGCCTGCGCCGACACTCTGGGACCGGATCAACTCATTGCCTGTGATATCGACGGCACCCTGGGTGACGGCGCCTCCCTGGATGCACGGCTGCATGTGATGGTGTATCAAAAGAACCCCGATACCCGTGCGGTACTGCACGGCCATGGTGCCCATACCGTAGCGCTGACACTCAACGGCAAAGACTTCACGCCGCCGGATTTTGAAGGGAACTATTACTTTGGCACCGTACCGGTGCTGAATATTCCCTACGAGAACTATCTGGCCGAAGCACCGGAACAGGTCTCCGACACGCTGGCAAAACACAAAATCACCGTGGTCCGCGGCCACGGCGTCTACGCCCAGGCCGAAACCATCAACCTGGCTTACAAGTGGAACTGCTCACTGGAACTGTCCGCCAAAACCGCCTGGCTGGCGCAACTGGCCGGAACTCTGCCTAGAGGGAAATGACATTAACGCAAAGGGCGCAAAGACGCGGAGATCGCAAAGAAGATTATTAAAAAACCCCGAATTTTTGAAGATTCAGGTTTTCAATCGAATCTTTTGCACTGAATTGACGTGTCAGTACTCATTCTACATGATTTAAATTATTAACTTTGCGTTCTTGGCGTCTTCGCGCCCTTTGCGTTACTTGACTTAGCAAGAAAAGTGACGCCTCTGCGATCTTTCAGATTTCGATCATTTCGAAGTCTTCCTTGCCCACCCCGCATTCGGGACACTGCCAGTCTTCGGGGATGTCTTCCCAGCGGGTACCGGGCGCGATGCCTTCTTCGGGCAGGCCCTGCTCTTCATCGTAGATAAAGCCGCAAACGACACACATGTATTGCCTGTATTCCATGATAACCACTACATCGTTGACTGTTTGAATCAGCTATTATCGCATTTTAGCCGGCCAATAGGAATCGGTTGAATTGTCCGTGCTAGACTCCATGTCGTTGGATTACAGTCAATTTTGCCAGGTTAATAGTTATGTCCGAGTCTCCGATCCCCGTGGTGATGTGCTTTTCCGGGCTGGATCCTACCGGTGGTGCCGGTATCCAGGCCGATATCGAGACCCTCGCCAGCATGGGTGGCCATGCGGCGCCGATCATCACGGCACTGACCGTGCAGGATACAGTCAACGCCAGCCGCTTCGATGCAGTGGACCCGATGCTGTTGATCGAGCAGGCCCGCAGTGTACTCGAGGATATGCCGATCGCCGCCTTCAAGCTCGGCATGCTGGGCAGCGTGGAAGTTATCGAGGCGATTCATTCTATCCTGATGGACTATCCGGATATTCCGCTGGTGCTGGATCCGGTACTGGTTGCCGGCGGTGGAGGGCCCCTGGCCGACGAGGCGATTGTGGCCGCCATGAAGAATTTGCTCATGCCACAGGCCACGGTCCTCACGCCGAACAGTGAGGAAGCACGGCGGCTGGCGCCCGAGGCGGACACCCTGGACGCCTGCGGTCAGGAGCTGCTGGATCTGGGCCCTGAATATGTGCTGATCACCGGCGGCCACGAACCGGGACCGCACATCGACAACCGGTTGTATGCCAATCATCGCCAGCTGGAGACCTTCAGCTGGGATCGCCTGCCGCACCACTACCACGGCTCGGGCTGCACTCTGTCCTCGGGCATCGCCGGGCTGCTCGCCCAGGGGCTGGACCCCTTCGCGGCGATCCACGAGGCCCAGGAGTTCACCTGGCACGCCCTGCAGCAGGGCTTTCGCCCTGGCATGGGCCAGCATGTGCCCAACCGGCTGTTCTGGGCCCGGGGCGACGAAGAATAATGCACGATACCCGCCTGCGGGGGCTGTATGCCGTTACCGACGGTCGACTCACCGGCCAGCCGCTGTTCGATGCCGTGCGCGCCGCGCTCGCCGGTGGCGTGCAGCTGGTGCAATACCGCGACAAGAGCGGCGAAACACCTCGCCGTCAGGACGAGGCGGCCCGCCTGGTCGAGCTGTGTCACGCACAGGGGGCGCTGCTTCTGATTAACGACGACACCGAGCTGGCCCTGGCGGTGGGCGCCGACGGGGTCCATCTGGGACAAACCGATACCCCGCTGGCCTCCGCCCGCGCCCGACTGGGGCCGCAGCGGATTATCGGCGTCTCCTGCAACAACCGCCTCGAGTGGGCCCGGGCGGCACAACAGGCCGGGGCCGACTACGTTGCCTTCGGCCGCTTCTTTCCCTCCAGCACCAAACCCGACGCCCCGCAGGCCGGGCTGGCGCTGCTCGAACAGGCCCGCCAGCAGCTCGATCTGCCGATTGCCGCCATCGGCGGCATTACCCCCGACAACGCCCCGCAACTGCACGCGGCCGGCGCCGACATGCTGGCCGTGGTCAACGCCCTGTTCGGCCAAGACGACATCGAAACCGCTGCCCGCCAGCTAAGCCGCTGCTTCGACTGACCCGGTTGTAGTGAGATCGCCTGATAAACGCAAAGGACGCAAAGACGCAGAGTTCGCAAAGAGAATTATTCTAAAACCGGCTCGGCACGTGAGGGATCCGTTTGATAAGCAACGATAATACTGAATAGATTATTTCGCTTTACTTGGCGTTCTTTGCGTCTTTGCGTCCTTTGCGTTATTTCCACCACCCCACTATGACCACCCCTGTCGTCAAACCGGGG
>NZ_JAXHMV010000014.1 GCF_034521165.1 Thiohalophilus sp. | reverse complement strand
TCAACGTAACGACAATCCATCATGTCAGCATCATTGTCAGTGACACGTCACGCGCGCTCGCTTTCTATGAACAGGTACTGGGATTGCCTGTCGATGGGACACGCCCCGATCTCGGCTATCCCGGCGCCTGGTTGCGTATTGGCGATCAACAATTACATTTACTGGAATTACCCAACCCCGATCCCGTGACAGACAGGCCCGCCCACGGCGGTCGCGATCGGCATATCGCGTTCAATGTCAACTCACTCGATGAATTGGTGAGTCGACTGCAAGAACAAACGATTGGCTATACACTCAGTCGCTCGGGGCGCCGTGCGCTGTTCTGTCGGGATCCGGATGGCAACGCCCTGGAGTTTATCGAAATAACCGGCTGATTTTCTGTTATCAGTGTCTCGAAGTATGCGGTGTTGCTGATATGCGAACGCCCTGACCCCTTCTTTGCTTACCCTTTTTATCCCCTAGTTCCCTATCCCGAATGTATTGCGTTTTGGCGCTCTGGCAGAAATGTCATGTCGACATGACAGGCATTGCAGCGCATGTCAGGTTTAGCGCCTATTAAGTCTTTGAAAAACAATCACTTGGGCGATGGCACGTCACTTGCTACATGACTTTTTTAGAGAAACATTTTGTTCAACGGTCGCAGGAGATGTTGATGAAAATAAAATCGTTAATCCTGGCGTGTTTATGCGTCGGGCTGTGGGCTTGTGGGGCCGTGACCGAGTCGCCTCAGGTTGAGCAGCCGGCCGCCAGCGCAGTACAGGAAACACAACAGGTAAACAAAGAGGAGAAAAAAACAGAAGAACCAAGTTTGGAAAATCTGGAAGACGACTGTGATTAACAATTATATAAATCATTATGAGGGGAATTTTATGTCAAAAACTGTATTAGGAAGAAACCTTCTTGTCACGCTTATCTTTTGTCTATCGTCTGTTGCTTGTGCGGCGAATGATAAACTGGCAGTGAAAATCACCCCCGATCTGGCCGAGGTCAAGGTCAATCACGAGGGGCGTAATGTTGTGATTCGACGCGATCAGAACCAGAAAGCCACGGTAAATCCGGATTTCGCCAAAACCTCGCGTGAATGTCCGCCGTTTTGTATCCAGCCCATCGAACTGGCACCGGGCGTGGAAACTATCGGGGAAGTGGAAATGTTGAGCTACCTGGATCGCCTGCATAACCAGGGGGATGATTCCATCCTGGTCGTCGATTCACGTACCCCGGGCTGGGTCAAAAAAGGGACAATTCCCGGTTCTGTCAATATTCCCTGGACCAGGCTCAATCCGGCCAAAGGCGCGGACCCGCTCACGATGAGCGATATTATGGAAAATCAATTTGGCGCCAAACAGATAGAAGCGGGCATCTGGGATTTCAGTGATGTCAAAACCCTGGTGATGTTCTGCAACGGTATGTGGTGCGGTCAATCACCAACCAACATCAAGCAGCTTTTGAAAATGGGCTATCCGGCACACAAGATGAAATGGTACCGGGGTGGCATGCAAAACTGGTCAAACCTGGGCTTTACCACGGTCAAATAAGCGTCATCGTCAATAATTATAAGCAAGTAACTCCTCGAAGCCGTTTACGCGAGACTCTCTCCCGGTCTCGCGTTTTTTTATTTGCTTTTTTATGGAATCGCGGAGTCGGATTTAATCTTTTGCAGATGGCGGTACAGCGTGCGCTCGCTCATGCCAAGCTCGCGGGCGGCACTGACGCGATGACCGGCGTGCTTTTGCAAAACAGCCAGAATCTCTTCCTTGTCAATATCAGGGCGGCGACGTTGTAATACATTGTTATGCCTGGCCGTGGACTCGTCTGATTCAACAGAGCCTTGTTGTTGCGGCGCGGTTTCGTTCAAAAAGGAAAAGTGTACAGGTGACAGGGGTTCATTTCTGGCCAGTATGGTAGCGCGTTCGATTATATTGCGAAGTTCCCTGACATTGCCCGGATAGTCATAATTCAGTAAATGAGACTGGATCTGGGGGGATAGTGGCGGCTTGTGCCGGTTGTCAGGAATTTTTGCCAGAAAATATTCAGCCAGCCCGATAATATCTTCCTTGCGTTCGCGCAGCGGCGGGATATGAATGGGAAACGCTGTCAGTCGGAAATAGAGATCCTCGCGGAACAGTTTTTGTTGAACCATACCTCGCAAATCCCGATGCGTGGCAGCAATAATTCGGATATCGACATCGATAAACTCGGTCGCGCCGACTCGTCGAATCTGACTGGTTTCCAGTAGGCGCAGAAGTTTGGTTTGCAGGGCGGGGGAGAGCTCGCCGATTTCATCAATGAACAGGGTACCGCCGTGGGCGGACTCGATCAGTCCCAGCTTGCGTTTGTTGGCACTGGTAAAAGCGCCCCGTTCATGACCAAACAGTTCACTTTCAACCAGATGCTCACCCAGGGTGGTGCTGTCGACAATGACAAACGGGCCATCGGCGCGGTTGGAGTTGTGATGAATATATTCGGCAACACACTCTTTGCCGGCCCCGCTTTCTCCCTGTAACAGGACTGTGGTCTGGGTAGGCGCCACGCGCTGCAGAATTTCGGTCAGGCGTACCATGACCGGGGAATGTCCCAGCAGTTTGCGTTTCGCTTCGTCGGGAGAACCCAGTCGGTTGATAGCTTCGCTCATGGCCACCACATTGCCCTCGCCGTCGAGGATTGGCGTGGCCTGCAACTGGACATTTTCTTCATTGCCCTCGGGATCATAGTGGACATGGATGACGTGCGTGGCACGCCGGGTTCTGAATACCTCATCAAGCGGGCAATGCTCGCCGTGGTTGCGGCAGGGCGTATCGGAATGATGAGAGATTTTGTAACAAAAGCTACCGACAACCTGATCCTCGCTGGCACGGTACTGCTCGAGATAGTGTCGGTTGGCCGCCTGGATCCGGTAGTCCTGTCCGATGATCACAAATGGTTCCGGGAAAACATCGATCAGCTGTTTGCAGGAAGGTAGTAACGTCGGCAAGTCACGTTCCCGATTCATATCCGTCTCCAACTTCGTAACGAGATGCAAAAGACAGTATAAATAAAACGATCGCGCGGCGGTAATTTTTATGTATTTAACTATGTATCGATATACTGAAAAAGATTGAATTGTTCCATGTGCATGGCATTGGCTTGATCTGGATCAAGCTGCTTGCGTAAAAGTATTAAATTTAGACTCGTTATAATCAAATGAATTCATTCGTTTCTCAAATGACAGTCTGCCTCGAAACATGACATTTCTGACGGCATGGCAGACATGTCATGGAAAACAGTTCGCAATGCTGTTCGATTTAGTTAGCCCTTCTCAAACAGGTGCCACCAGATCCTTTATTTTATTGATTTAATCCTGTGATGTCGCGGTTTTCCCCACAGTTGTTGTGTATGGCACAGCTCTTGCTCTCACTGTCGTTATCTCTGTTTTCATGCAGAGCAATGAACAATACTTCAAATAATTATATGTGGGAGTCAATATGAAATCTGAATTGAAAGTTATTGCGGCTGCGGTTCTTACCGCGGTGTGTATTTCGTCGCCGGTATCGGCCAATGAGGTCTATGGCGATATTCGTCTGTCGGTCAACAGTATCGACAAGGCCGACGGCACTTCTACCGACAGTCA
Organism: Thiohalophilus sp.; assembly: GCF_034521165.1. Classification (NCBI taxonomy): domain Bacteria; kingdom Pseudomonadati; phylum Pseudomonadota; class Gammaproteobacteria; order Thiohalomonadales; family Thiohalophilaceae; genus Thiohalophilus; species Thiohalophilus sp. Next base: position 235,683 of record NZ_JAXHMV010000014.1, on the reverse strand, counting down.
GGACAACAACGCTTCGCGCATCGGCATGAAGGGCGGCTATGATCTTGATGGCGGCCTGCGCGCCCTGTACCACATACAGGCGGGCCTTGACGCTGATAGTACCGGTGATGAAATGTTTACCAGGCGTTTCGCCTTTGCCGGTCTGAAAGGGGATTTCGGCAAGGTGCTGTACGGCACGCTCTCCTCGCCCTACAAGATGGCCGGGCTGAAGATCGATCCCTTCTATGATACCGCCGCCGGTGAAGGAATCGCCGGGAGAAATTACGGCCTCTCTAATTACACCAATGGCTGGTTTGATAATGTCATCGCCTATGTTACACCGGATATGAACGGTTTTCAGGCCAATGCCGTGATGGTGATGGATGACACAACGGCTAACGATCATCATTACAATTATGGTTTAAGTTATAACAAAGCGGGATTCAGTGCCGGATTTCAATACCTCGAAGTCAACACTGTTGGCTCGGAGGAAGAGGCCACTCGCCTGACTGCCGCCTACAAGACAAATCAATGGAGTATCGGCGCCAGCATGGAAAATGTCGATCCAAAAGCCAGTGCCGACACCGATTATCTTTATGTCGCCGGTACGTATAACCTCTCCACGAAAAATACGCTGAAGCTCTCCTACGGGGATGTGGACAATGATGGCACCGGCATGGCGGCCGGCGTCTCCCATAACCTGGGCAAAAAGACCGAGCTGTATGCACTGTATAGCGATGTGGATTATGACGATACCAGGGATAACCGCACGGTTATTTCGATCGGCGTAAGTCACAAGTTCAGTATCGGCGGCAATTGATCGCGCCGTAACACACCCGGCCGGCCAGCAGGTCTGGCCGGGTCATTCTTTTTATTCTTCCAGTTGTTCCAGTGCGCTGGCGCGCAGGGTTTCTTTTAACCCGGCATCTAGCGGTTGATCATCCTGTGTCGTGATCTCGAATATATCCTCAACCCGTTCTCCAAACGTGGCAATCTTGGCATTATGCAGCTGTATGCGATGTTGATAAAAGGCTGCCCCGATGCTGGATAGCAGACCCGGTCGGTCATAGGTTTTAATGTGCATGATAGTGCGTTCAATATCATCCTCGAAATAGATTTCGGTCGATATCTTGAAGTGCTTGGCCTGGCGCGGTAAGCGGCGCGTAATCTCGGGCGCTTCTTGCCCCGGGTTACGTAACAGATGATAGAGCTTGTTGCGGATTTGACTGTTGCGCAGGGTATCGCGTACCGGTTCGCCGCTGCTGTCGAGGTACTGAAATGTATCGAGTGTATAACCATCGCTCGAGGCGAGGATGCGGGCATCCACCACGGTCATGCCGGCCTGGCTCAGTACCGAGGTGATCAGTGAAAACAGGTTGGGATGGTCCCGGGTGTAGATAAAGATCTCGGTACCGCCACGTCGGCTCTGTTCGCGAAACAGGATGACGGGCAAATCTTCCAGATCGGTATTGAGAATGGCCTGTGTATGCCAGACGATTTCATCGGGAAAGTATCGCAAAAAATATTCATCACCCAGATTATCCCATAGCTGGTTGATCAGTACGTTGTGTTCATCGTCGGACTCCAGCAGTTCGGCGGCGGCCGCCCGGCGTTCGGCGACCAGCTCCGACTGGACCAGTGGGTTTTTCAATCCCCGACGCAGGGCACGTACGGTGGCGTGATACAGCTCCTGCAGTAATGCATCTTTCCAGGAGTTCCAGACATGCTCGCTGGTACCGCGAATATCGGCGACGGTCAGTAAATAGAGGTAATTCAGGTGCACCATGTCGCCAACCTGTTCCGCGAATTCATGCACGATTTCCGGGTCACTGATGTCCTTGCGCTGGGCGGTGGAGGACATTAACAAGTGGTTTTTTACCAGCCAGGCCACCAGGTTGGTATCATAGCGGCTCAGGCTGTGATTGCGACAAAACTCGCGGGCGTCGCTGGCGCCCAGTGTCGAATGATCGCCAGCCCGGCCCTTGGCGATATCGTGAAACAGCGCTGCCAGCAGTAACAGTTCCTGTTTGGGGATGCGCTGCATGATCTCGCTGCACAGCGGGAATTCGTGGAAATAGCCCGGCACCGTAAAGCGACGCAGATTGCGTACTACCATCAGGGTATGTTCGTCGACGGTATAGACATGAAACAGATCATGCTGCATCTGGCCGACAATACGCCCGAAAAGCGGCAGATAGGCTGCCAGTACGCCGTACCGATGCATGCGTCGCAGGGCATGGGTAAAACCGTGGCCGTAACGGACGATTTCCATAAACAGCGAGCGATTTCGCAGGTCGGCCCGGAAACTGCCGTCAATCAGCCAGGTATGATCGCGAATCAGGCGAATGGTGTTGGCACGTACGCCATTGAGCTCCGGATGCTGCATCAAAACCAGAAATACTTCCAGCAGTGCGAAAGGGTAATGAACAAAGACATTCTCGTCCTTGACTTCCAGATAACCCTTGCGGGCCTGAAATCGCCTGTTCAGTGAGATTGGTTCCGGTTGCTCGTCGGCCAGTAAAATCTCTTCCTTGAACAACTGCAACAGCATCTCATTCAGGCGGCCGAGTTCCATGACAGTGCGGTAATACTGTTTCATAAACTGCTCAACCGCGAGCCCCTTGAAATTATCGCGATAGCCAAAATGACGTGCCAGTTCCCGCTGATGATCGAACAGCAGACGATCCTCGCGACGACCGGCGATCAGGTGCAGGCCGAAGCGCACTTGCCAGAGAAAGGCCTGCCCTTCATGCAGGGTGCGGTATTCGTTCCTGGTTAAAAAGCCGTGCTCGACCAGCTGATACAGGGTTTCCGCGTTGTAGTGGCGCTTGGCAACCCAGCCGATGATTTGAATATCACGCAGTCCCCCGGGACCTTCCTTGATATTGGGTTCAAGGTTATAGGCGGTGTCATGAAATTTTTCATGCCGTTTTTGCTGTTCCTGCAGTTTGGCTTCGAAAAATTCGCGACTGGGCCAGATCTGTTCAGGACCGCACAGTTGCCGCTGCTGTTCAAACAGCGCCGGGGGACCGATCAGCAAACGGGCTTCCTGCAGGTTGGTGGCCACGGTGATATCACGCCTGGCTTCCTGCTGACATTCGTTGAGGGTACGCACGCTCTGGCCGACTTCCAGACCGATGTCCCAAAGGAACGTTAAAAAGCCTTCTATGGCACTGTGGTAGGGTGCCGGATCCTCGGCCGGCAACAGCATCAGGTCCACATCCGAGGCCGGATGCAGTTCACCGCGTCCATAGCCCCCGACAGCCAGCAGGGCGATACCGGGATCCCCGGGCTCGAAATAGAGGCCCCAGGCTCGTAGCAACAGGGCATCGATCAGGCCGGCCCGGGAGGCGACCAGCTCGGTGGCGGCGCGGCCAGCGTAAAACCGGCGTGCCAGTTCCTCCTGGGCGGCGCTGAGCGTGTCCCGGAACAGGGGCAGTGGGGGTGTGTCCTGCTGCAGCGCGGTATCGAATGCCTCGGTGTTGAACAGGTCCGCATCGACCGGGACCAGCGAGGGGGTCATTGCTCGAAGTTTTCCTCATGGCGGCGGGTCAACACGTCGTGGCCGTCGTCGGTGACCAGGATGGTGTGCTCCCACTGGGCGGAGAGGGCATGGTCCTTGGTGACCACGGTCCAGCCGTCCTTGAGCAGCTTGGTCTGACGCTTGCCGGCGTTGACCATCGGCTCGATGGTGAAGGTCATGCCGGTCTCCAGCACCAGGGTGGTACGGGGATCATCGTAGTGCAGAACCTGTGGCTCCTCGTGAAAGTTTTCGCCGATGCCGTGGCCGCAGTATTCGCGCACTACGCTGTAATTATTTTTCTCGGCATGTTGCTGAATGGCGCGGCCGATCTCGCGCAGCGGCCGGCCCGGTTCGACCAGATCGATCCCGATCAGCAGACATTCGTAAGCGGTTTTGGCCAGTCGGCGGGCCTGAATCGAGGGTTCGCCGACGAAAAACATCTTGCTGGTGTCGCCGTGGAAGCCGTCCTTGATCACGGTGATGTCGATATTGATCACATCCCCCTTTTTCAGCCGCTTTTCATTCGGGATACCGTGGCAGACCACGTGATTGACCGAAGTGCAGACCGACTTGGGAAAGCCATGGTAGTTGAGTGGGGCGGGCACGGCCTGCTGCTCGTTGACGATGTAATCGTGGCAGATCCGGTCCAGTTCGGCGGTGGTCACCCCCGGCTGGACATGGGGTTCGATCATCTCCAGCACCTCGGCGGCGAGACGCCCGGCGACCCGCATTTTTTCAATCTGTTCGGCTGTTTTAATACTGACGCTCATTGATTTTCCTCCACGCCACAGGCGTGAGGGTGCTCCTGTCGCAAAAATTCGTGAATGGTGCCCGGCCAGGGCCTGGGACGGGTTTTTGTGCGCACAAACCGGGCCGTTTCGTTGTCGTTAAGCGCGCTTTATGGTATAAATCGCGCGCTCGTTTAGCAAATCCAACGGCCGGCGGCTTGCCCCGGTCAAAATTGACACACATGCACCGGCACATCTGTCCGGGTGCCCGCTCCGGCGGGTTGGCAGATGGGGTGCATGGAGGCCTAACCCGATACAGGAGATACTATAATGGCTGACGTAACGATGCGCCAGATGCTTGAGGCTGGCGTGCATTTCGGGCATCAGACCCGATTCTGGAACCCCAAAATGGCCCCCTTTATCTTCGGGGACCGCAATAAAATCCACATTATTAATCTGGAAAAATCCCTGCCGCTCTACAACGAGGCGATGAACTTTATCAGCTCGCTGGCGGCCAACAAGGGCAGCATTCTGTTCGTGGGCACCAAGCGCGCCGCCCAGAAGCTGGTCCGCGAGGAAGCCGAACGCTGCGGGATGCCGTTTGTGAACCATCGCTGGCTCGGTGGCATGCTGACCAACTACAAGACGGTCAAACAGTCGATCAAGCGCCTCAAGGAGCTTGAGTCGATGATGGAAAGCGGCGGCACCGAAGGCCTGAACAAACGTGAGGTCCTCAGCCTGAGCCGCGAACAGGAAAAACTGGAACGCAGTCTCGGCGGGATCAAGAACATGAACGGCCTGCCGGATGCCATGTTCGTCATCGACGTGGGGCACGAGAAAATCGCGGTTGCCGAAGCGGTAAAGCTGGGCATTCCGGTCATTGGTGTGGTGGATACCAATAACAGTCCGGATAATATCGACTACGTCATTCCCGGGAATGATGACGCGATTCGTGCGATCACTCTTTATAATCAGGGCGTGTCTGCGGCCGTACTTGAAGGCAAGGCTTCGACCGCGCATATCGGCGAAGGCGCTGATGATGATTTCGTCGAACTTGACGAAGAAGGTGAGGTGAATCCGGCCAGCAAGAAGAAAACGGCCAAGAAAAAAACCGCTGACAAAAAGAAAACCGCCGCCAAGAAGAAAACGGTTGCGAAAAAGACAACCGCTAAAACAACGACTTCTGAGGCGAGCAGTACGGGTGAGGCAGAGTCCACAGAAACGGAAGCCGCTTCGGCCGAGGCGGATTCCAAGTAAGGGACGCGCTATAGCAAACCTGTAAACAGGCAAAACGAAAAAGGGGGCAACGCCCCCTTTTTCGGATTTTACAAACTGATTTGATGTGATCGATTAAAGAACCGATTAGAGGGCTAGACTCATGGCAATTACAGCAGCATTGGTCAAAGAACTGCGCGAACGTACCGGCGCAGGTATGATGGAATGCAAAAAAACATTGGTGGAAACCGATGGTGATATCGACGCGGCTATCGAACAGATGCGCAAATCCGGTATGGCCAAGGCCGACAAGAAAGCCGGCCGTACCGCTGCCGAAGGTCTGGTAGCAATTAAAGTGGCTCCGGACAACAAGACTGGCGCCATAGTTGAAGTGAACTGTGAAACTGATTTCGTTACCAAGGGTGAAGACTTCCAGAACCTGGTGGATAACGTCGCCAATCGCGTTTTGAATGACAAGCCGGCCGATCTGGATGCATTGATGGCTATGCCTATCAGCGACGCAGACAGCACCACGATTGAAGAGACTCGCAAGGCGCTGATCGCCAAAATCGGCGAAAACATGGCGGTTCGCCGTTTTGAGATTATTGAAGCCAGGGGCAAGCTGAGCCACTATATGCACGGCAGCCGTATCGGCGTGATGATCGATGTTGAAGGTGGCGACGAGCAGCTTGGCAAGGATCTGGCCATGCATATTGCTGCCAGTCGTCCTGTGTGCGTATCCGAAGAACATGTTCCCGCTGATGTTATCCAGAAGGAAAAGGATATCTTTTCTGCTCAGGCCGCCGAAAGCGGCAAGCCGGCCGACATTGTTGAGAAAATGGTCGAAGGACGGATCAAGAAGTTTATGAAGGAAGTGACTCTCCTGGGGCAGCCTTTCGTCAAGGACCCGGATCAGACGGTTGAACAGTTGCTCAAATCAGCAGGTGCTACCGTCCATCAGTTTGTTCGCTATGAAGTTGGCGAAGGGATTGAGAAGAAACAGGAGAACTTCGCCGAGGAGGTTATGGCTCAGGCCAAAAGCTGATTTTACCATCAACATAAAACGATAACGTATGGCCAAAACACCTATATATAAACGAATACTGCTCAAACTGAGCGGCGAAGCCCTGATGGGCGATCACGAATATGGCATCGATCCGGCGGTAATCCATTCGATTGCGGCTGATGTCAAACAACTCAATCAGGCCGGTGTGCAGGTGGCCATGGTTATCGGTGGTGGGAACATTTTCCGGGGCGTTAACCTTGCCTCGGAAGGGATGGACCGGGTTACCGCCGATCATATGGGCATGCTCGCAACCGTCATCAACGCTCTTGCGTTGCAGGATGCGATAAAACGCCAGGAATTGGCGGTGCGAGTCATGTCGGCGTTACCGATCCATACCGTATGCGAAGATTACATTCGTCTGCGTGCGATTCGCCATCTGGAAAAACAGCGTGTCGTGGTATTCGCGGCCGGAACCGGGAACCCGTTTTTCACGACCGACACGGCGGCCAGTTTACGTGGCATCGAAATTGGAGCGGATGTTGTGGTCAAGGGGACCAAGGTCGATGGCGTTTATTCCTCCGATCCGGTCAAGGATCCTTCGGCCAGGCTTTTTGAAAAACTGGATTATGATGAGGTCATTGAGCAGAAGCTGGCGGTTATGGATACCACGGCAATCGTTCTGTGCCGGGATAACCATATCCCGATACGCGTGTTTAACATGACCAAGCAGGGCGCCTTGATGCGGCTGGTTATGGGTGAAAATGAAGGCACGCTGGTCGAATAGGGAGCATGATGAATGATTAATGATATTAAAAAAGATGCTGAGTCCCGTATGGGCAAGAGCATTGAATCGTTGAAAACCGAACTGACCAAATTGCGCACCGGGCGGGCCCATACCAGCCTGCTGGATCATGTCATGGTCGAGTACTACGGTTCCCAGGTACCTTTGAATCAGGTGGCCAACATTTCCGTCGCGGACGCCCGTACCCTGACGGTGCAACCCTGGGAAAAACCGATGGTCCAAAAGGTCGAGAAAGCGATTATGGAGTCTGATCTGGGATTGAATCCGGCGACTTCCGGCGAAATCATCCGGGTACCGCTGCCGGCACTGACCGAGGAACGTCGCAAGGATATGATTAAGCTGGTCCGCCAGGAAGGCGAGAATACCAAGGTGGCTATTCGCAATATCCGCCGCGATGCGATTAGCGATTTCAAAGGCCTGCTGAAGGAAAAGGAAATCACCGAGGACGAGGAACACAAGGCCGAAGACGATATGCAAAAACTCACGGACAAATATATCGCCAAAGTCGATGAGGCACTGGAAGCCAAGGAAAAGGATCTGATGGAGATCTGAGGCTGATCCGATCAGTAAGATCAGCGGAGTTTTATTATTCTATGAGCAGTACAGCCCAGGACATAAACAGTGAGGGACGAGACGGTTACGTCAGTACACCCCGCCACGTCGCCATTATTATGGATGGTAATGGACGCTGGGCCCAGAAACGGCATCTGCCGCGCTTTGCCGGCCATAAAGCCGGCGTTGAGGCCGTGCGGGAGGTTGTCAAAGCCTGTGGTGAAAAGGGTGTCCAGGTACTGACCCTGTTTGCCTTCTCCAGCGAAAACTGGCGACGTCCGCAAAAAGAGGTCGGGTTATTAATGGACCTTTTTCTCACGGCGCTGGAGCACGAGGTTAAAAAATTACATAAGAACGAAGTGCAACTGCGTATTATTGGCGACACCAGCGCTTTTCCCGATAAAATCTGCAAACGTATTGAGCAGGCAGAAGCACTTACCGCTGGCAATCATCAGCTGGTGTTGAATATCGCTGCCAACTATGGCGGAAAATGGGATGTCACTCAGGCGGTACAGCAGCTCGCGAACAAGGTTCAGCAGGGCGAACTGACACCTGAGCAAATTGATGATGAGCATATTGCCGCTCATCTGAGTATGCGTGATTTGCCCGAGCCGGATCTGTTTATCCGCACGGGTGGCGAACAACGCATCAGTAATTTTCTAATCTGGCAACTGGCCTATACTGAACTGTATTTCACCGATGTTCTGTGGCCGGACTTCGATCGTGATGAGCTGGAAAAGGCACTGGACTCTTTTGCCTGTCGTCAGCGTCGTTTCGGTCGAACCGGTGAACAGGTGGAGCAGCTCAAACATGCTTAAACAGCGGGTAATTACCGCTCTGATCCTTGCGCCTCTGTTGATCTGGGGGATATTCTCCCTGCCTGAGTCAGGGTTTATCATCCTGCTGCTGGCCGTTTTCAGTGTTGCTGCATGGGAGTGGAGCCGCTTGTCCGGATTGACACAACCCGGATCCCGTCTGTTTTATGTTGTCATACTGTTCGTATTGATGGGACTTGCCGGCTTCGTGTTTTCTTCCCATCCTGTTCTGATCGACATCCTTTATCTTGTTATTGGTGGTTTGTGGTTGCTCATATTGCCTGGTCTTTTTTATTACCAGCATCACGAGGTCACACGTTCGGGTTTCAGTCTTTTCAAACTGATCGCCGGTGCCGGTATTATCCTTGGGCCATTTGTCGCGTTACTGGTCCTGCGCCATCGTGATCCGTTTGGCCCGCAATGGGTGATGTATTTGCTGCTCCTGATCTGGATCGCGGACAGTGGTGCCTATTTCTCCGGTCGTGCCTTTGGCAAACACAAACTCCTGTATAACGTTAGCCCCGGTAAAAGCTGGGAAGGCGTAGCCGGTGGTCTGCTGGGCTGCCTGGTACTGGCGCTGGTTGCCGGCTGGTGGTTCGAACTGGGCGTAATGCACTATGCATGGTTTGTGGTTGTCAGTCTGGTCGTTGTGTTGTTTTCAGTAGCCGGTGATCTGGTTGAAAGTCTGTTCAAACGTCAGGCGGAAGTGAAAGACAGCGGTCATATCCTGCCGGGCCATGGTGGTATACTGGATCGTATCGACAGTCTGACCGCGGCCGCCCCCGTGTTTGCCAGTGGCCTGTATCTGGTGGGGCTGTTCATATGAAACAGATCACTATTCTGGGCGCCACCGGTTCGATTGGCCTGAGCACACTGGATGTCATTGCTCGTCATCCGGATCAGTTTGCTGTGTTTGCTCTGACAGCCAACACCCAGGTTGAGCGCCTGTATCAGCAATGCCGGCAATACCGTCCTGTGTATGCCGTGATGTTTGATACGCAGGCGGCTGAACAACTGCAGCACAAACTACAACAGGACGGTCTGGAGACAAAGGTTCTGGCTGGTCTTGATGGGCTGGTTGAAGTGGCCTCGCATGCCGGTACCGACTATGTGATGGCTGCCATCGTCGGTGCGGCCGGCCTGCAACCGACGCTGGCGGCTGCCCGCGCCGGCAAGCGGGTGCTGCTGGCCAACAAGGAAGCGCTGGTGATGTCCGGCAAGCTGTTCATGGATGCGATAAAGCAGAATGATGCCCAACTGTTGCCGATTGACAGCGAACACAATGCCATATTCCAGTGCCTCACGGGGCAGCTGGCTGATAAGGTACAGAATCTTGGGGTCAGGCGCATTTTACTGACCGGCTCCGGTGGTCCGTTTCGGCAAACCCCGTTAAACCAGTTGCAAACGGTGACTCCCGAACAGGCCGTGGCCCATCCCAACTGGGATATGGGGCAGAAGATTTCGGTTGACTCGGCCACCATGATGAACAAAGGCCTGGAGCTGATCGAAGCCTGCTGGCTATTCGATACCACGCCGGATTTCATCCAGATTGTGGTCCATCCGCAAAGTGTGGTGCACTCGATGGTCGAATATGACGACGGCTCTGTACTGGCGCAGATGGGGCAGCCCGATATGCGTACTCCGATTGCCCATGCCCTGGCCTGGCCGAAACGAATGGACTCAGGCGTTGCACGCCTGAATCTGTTCGATGTTGCCCATCTGGATTTTGAACCACCGGACTATGAACGTTTCCCCTGTTTGCAACTGGCGGAACAGGCCGCGCGCGAGGGCGGTACGACTCCGGCGATCCTTAATGCCGCCAATGAAGTTGCCGTGCAGGCTTTCCTGGATAAAGAGCTGGATTTCCCGGGGATTGCGGAAGTCGTCGAATCGGTGCTGGGTGTGATGTCCGGACGCCAAGCCGACGATCTGGCGACTATTCTGGCCGATGATGAACAGGCCCGGCTGCGGGCGCACGAGTTCATCGTTCAGGCTCACAGCAAGGTGCAATAATGCTGGAGTTTGCTTATTTTACTCTGGCATTTCTGGTGGCGATCAGCATCTTGATCGCTGTGCATGAATTTGGCCATTTCTGGGTCGCCAAAAAGCTCGGCGTCAAGGTTTTGCGCTATTCGATCGGTTTCGGGCGACCCATCTGGCGTACGGTGCGCGGTCCGGACAGGACTGAATATGTGATTGCGGCCTTGCCACTGGGCGGTTATGTCCAGATGCTGGATGAGAAGGACGGCGAGGTTAAAGAGGCAGAGAAACCGCGCGCCTTTAATCGCCAACCGGTATGGAAGCGTTTTGCCATTGTCGCCGCCGGCCCGGCATTCAACTTCCTGTTTGCGATTGTGGCATTCTGGCTGATGTTCGTTATCGGTACCAATGCACTTAAACCGGTGATCGGCGAGGTCGCGGAAGACTCCCCGGCGGCCGTTGCCGGTCTGCAACCAGAACAGGAAATTATCGCGATTAATGATGAACCGACTCCGGTCTGGGAAGTGGCCATGGGACGACTGTTACCGGCCGTGGTTGATCGCGAATCGATCAGCCTGACATTACGTAGTCCTTCCGGCTCGGTGTCACAGCATCAATTGCCGCTGGATCAAATCGATGGTGAACTGGATCCGGATAACTTGTTTGAATTGATCGGCTTTCAACCCTGGCGGCCACGGGTCGAGGCCCAGGTTGGCCAGGTTCTGGAAGGTTCTCCGGCAGAGCAGGCCGGTTTGCAAAAAAGCGATCGAATTCTGGCAATCGACGGGCGACAAATCGAGCTGTTCACCGACATGTCGGACTATGTGCGCCAGCGGCCCGGCGTGCCGCTGGACTTCAAGGTTGCCCGCGGCGAATCGATTGTGAATATGACCATCACGCCACGGGCGATCGAACATGAAGGTAAAACCATCGGTCAGCTTGGCATCGGCGCCCTCAATCCCGGAAACATTCCGGATGATATGGTTGTCTATTATGATTACTCAGTGTTTGGCGCGATTGGCAAGTCAATCACACAAACCGGTGATATGACCCTGTTAACCCTCAAGATGCTGGGCAAACTGGTTACCGGTGAAGTGTCTGTCAAAAATCTCAGCGGGCCGATTAATATTGCCCGGCATGCCGGTCTCTCGGCGAGTGCCGGTATAAACCGGTTTTTGAATTTTCTGGCAATTGTCAGCATCAGTCTGGGAATATTAAACCTGCTGCCGATTCCGATTCTCGATGGTGGACACTTGCTGTTTTATATTGTCGAAATTTTCAAGGGCAGCCCCGTATCAGAGCAGACCGAAATGACCGGGCGCATGATTGGTATATTTTTGCTCGTCATGCTCATGGGGCTGGCGTTTTACAACGATATAATGCGATTGGTTGGAAACTAGAACCGAATGACATTTTTTAATATAAAGAGCTTTATCGTACTCCTTTTGCTATGTATGGCATTACCTGCAAAGGCGTTCGACCCTTTTGTGATCGAGGATATCCGACTCGAAGGTTTGCAGCGTATTTCCGCCGGAACGATATTCAACTACCTGCCTCTCAAGACAGGGGACAGACTGGATCCCGAGTTGAGCAGCCGTGCTATCCGCGATCTTTATGAGACAGGGTTTTTCAAGGATGTCAAACTCGAACGTGAAGGTGATGTTCTGGTTGTGTTTGTTGCCGAGCGCCCGGCGATTGCGGATATCCGTATCGAAGGTAATGACAGTATCCCCGATGAACAGCTGGAGTCTTCACTGCAACAAATCGGCCTGGTACGTGGCCAGGTACTGGATCGTTCCACGCTGGATAAAGTGACGCAGGAACTGGAGCGGCAATATTACGGGCAAGGGAAATACGGTGTGGAAATTGAAACCGTTACCACGCCACTGGAACGCAATCGTGTCGATATTGAGATCAATATTGCCGAAGGTGTGGCTGCCGAGATCTTTTCGGTAAATATTGTCGGTAACAAGGCTTTTAACGATGAAGAACTGCTGAAAAATATTTCTCTTTCTGATAGCTCAATGTTTGGTCGGGAGAAGTACTCTCGCCAGGTATTCAGTGGCGATCTCGAGGCATTGCGCTCCTATTATCTCGATCGCGGTTATATCAATTTCAATACGGACTCAAGCCAGGTCTCGCTGACCCCGGACAAACAGGAAGTGTATATCACGATAAATATCACCGAGGGCGAGCAGTATACGGTCAGGGATATAAAAGTGACCGGTGATACCATTATTCCGCTGGAAGAAGTCAGGGAACTGATTACACTCAAGGTTGATGAGATTTATTCACACAAGAAGAGTGTCGAAACGACCAACAATATCAGTGACAAGCTGGCGGCCAGGGGCTATGCCTTTGCCAATGTGAACCTGATTCCCGAGCTGGATAAGGACTCCCGAAGCGTGGCCTTGACTCTATCGGTGGATCCCGGTCGACGGGTTTATGTGCGGCGAATCAACATCACCGGCAATACCAAAACACGTGATGAAGTGATTCGACGTGAATTACGCCAGCACGAAGGCGACTGGCTCTCCACGGAAAAAGTCTCGCTATCCCGCACCCGTCTCGATCGGCTGGGTTTTTTTGAACAGGTGTCGGTCGAAACGCCGGCGGTCAGCGGTACCAGCGACCAGGTGGATGTTAATTTCAACGTCAAGGAGCGTCCGACCGGTTCCCTGACGGCGGGTATCGGTTATTCGGATACCCAGGGAGCACTGATTAACTTTGGCCTTACTCAGGAAAATTTTCTTGGTACCGGCAAGCGACTGGGTCTGAATCTGAATAACAGCGATGTCACCAAATTTTATAATCTGAGCTATACGAACCCCTATTACACGGACGATGGCGTCAGCCGGGGGTTCAATGTTTTCTGGCGGGAGGTCGATGCCGAAGAAGCGCAGCTGACCCGCTTTACCACCAATACCAAAGGGGCGTCAGTGAATTACGGGTTTCCCCTGTCGGAAATTACCCGGGCGAATTTCAGTCTCGGTTATGAGAATACTGAAATTATTCCCGGCGCCAATGTGGCACAGGAAATACTTGATTTTATTGATGAAAATGGTAGTGTCTACGATAATTACGAGGTCTCGCTCAGCTGGCGGCGGGATAGCCGCAACCGGGCGATTCTGGCGGATTCCGGTTCCGTGACTTCCGTGAATCTGACCTCGGCGATTCCGGGCAGCAATCTGGAATATTATAAAATTGATACCCGGTTCCTGAAATATTTCGGTCTGACCGAGAATATTACCCTGTCCACCGAGCTCAACCTTGGTTATGGTGACAGCTTTGGCGATACCGGCTTTGACGGTCTGCCGCCCTATATGCGCTATTATGCCGGTGGCAGCCGCACGGTGCGCGGTTATGACAGCAATAGTTTAGGTCCGAATGATTGTGATGATAACAGGCCGGGATGTACGAATGATCCGCTAGGAGGCAGTAAACGAGTTATTGGCAGTCTGGAGTTGATTTTGCCCAACATATTTGCCGAGCAGAGCAATTCCACCCGGATTGCGGCCTTTTTTGATGCCGGGAATGTATTCGCCGCCGATCAGAGTGTGGATGTGAATGAACTGCGCACTTCGGCTGGCCTGGCATTCATGTGGCTGGCGCCGATTGGGACATTGCGGTTCAGTTATGCCATGCCGCTGAACGACGAACCGGGCGATGATACACAGAACTTCCAGTTTACCATGGGCTCGGATTTCTAGAATTGATAATACTCGGGGTGATTACATTGCGTAAAACCTGGATACATTATTTCCTGCTGGCTTTGATTTTTCTGCCGGCTGTGTCTGCCGTTCAGGCGGAGACACGTATTGGTTTTGTGAATATTTCCCTGGTTCTCAAAAAAGCCCCCCAGGCCGATGCCGCGCGCAAAAAACTGGAAAACGAGTTTGCCCCGCGTGATGACAAAATCGTCGCCATGCAGAAAAAGCTCAAACAACTCGAAGAAGAGCTGGCCAGAGACGCCGATATAATGAGCGATGAGGTTCGCAAGAAAAAAGAGCGTCAAATTGTGCTGGAAAAACGTGAGATAGAGCGTACTCGCGAAGAATTTAACGAGGATCTTAATATCCGTCGTAATGACGAACTGAACCGGTTGCAAAAACTGGTTTATGACACGATCGTATCACTGGCTAAGGATAAAAATTACGACCTTGTTGTCGGTGACAATGTCATCTATGCCGCGGACTCGGTTGATTTGAGCGAACAGGTGCTGGAACGATTAAACGCGCAACATAAGCCGGATTCAGGCGACGCCCGGAACTGACGGACGAGATTGTGAAGTATACCCTGCAAGAACTGGCTGAGCATACAGGAGGGCAGGTTGCCGGTGATCCGCAAACGGTTATAGAACGGGTCGCGACCCTGACCCGGGCCAGTTCCGGAACCATTTCTTTTTTAACCAGTGCCACCTATCGCCAGTATCTGGCAAATACCTCGGCTTCCGCCGTGATTCTCCGACAGGCCGATGCGAGCCACTGCCCGGTAAACGCGCTGATCGTTGACAATCCGCATGCGGCTTATGCCCGGGTTGCCTCATTGCTCCATCCGCCTGTCACGCCGCCAGTGGGTATTCATCCTTCCGCCGTGGTCGAGGCATCCGCGACTGTCCCGGAATCCGTCTCCATTGGTGCCAACTGTTATGTTGGAGCTGATGTGCGATTGGGAGAAGCGGTCTCGATTGGCGCCGGTTGTGTTATCGAGACCGGTGTTCATATCGGCTCACATAGCCGCCTGGCGGCGAATGTGACTGTTTTGCATGAATGTCAAATCGGACAGCAGGCGGTGATTCACCCGGGAGTTGTCATTGGCGGTGATGGTTTTGGCCAGGCCAACGACCAGGGTGTGTGGTTGAAAATTCCCCAGATCGGACGCGTCATTATCGGCGATGATGTCGAGATCGGCGCCAACACCGCGATCGACCGGGGCGCTATCGAAGACACGGTTATCGGCGACAACGTCAAACTCGATAATCTGATCCAGGTAGCGCATAATGTACACATCGGCGCGCACACGGTGGTTGCTGCCTCTGCTGCAATAGCAGGCAGTGCGCATATTGGGAACCACTGCACAATTGCCGGCATGGTGGGTATTGCCGGTCACATCGAAATTGCCGACAATGTCACAATTACGGCAATGTCAATGGTGTCTCATTCCATCCGGGAGCCGGGTATCTACTCTTCCGGTACGACACTGGAACCGAACAAGCTGTGGCGAAAAAATGCTGTCAGATTCAAACAGTTGGATGAGATGGCAAGGCGTATTAAGACACTGGAATCCCGGCAGGGAAAATAAGACACCGTTTATTGAGGATTGAATTTTGGTCGCGTTGAACATCTATGAAATTCTTGAGCATTTGCCGCATCGCTATCCGTTTCTGCTGATTGACAAGGTTCTGGAATGTGAGCCGGGCAAGTCCCTGGTCGGTATCAAAAACGTTACTCATAATGAGCCGTATTTTATCGGACATTTCCCGACCCGGCCGATTATGCCGGGGGTACTGATTCTCGAAGCCCTGGCCCAGGCGACCGGTATTCTGGCTTTTCAGACCGTTGGTCGAAAACCGGATGGGACCTCGCTTTATTATTTCGTTGGCATTGATAATGCCCGTTTCAAACAACCGGTCATTCCCGGTGATCAGTTGCGTCTGGAAGTAGAATATACTCGCAAGATGCGCGGTATCTGGAAGTTTGATGGTCGCGCGAAAGTTGACGACAAGGTAGTGTGCAGCGCGGAACTGATGTGTGCTGAACGTGAGATAGAATGAGTATCGATCAACGCGCTATCATCGATCCTGGCGCACGGATTGCCGATGACGTCAGTATCGGTGCTTTCAGTATCATCGGGCAGGATGTCGAGATTGGCGCCGGCACGATCATCGGACCGCATGTGATCATCAATGGTCCAACCCGTATCGGGTGTAACAATCATTTTTTTCAGTTCAGTTCCATCGGTGAAATACCCCAGGACAAGAAATATCACGGTGAGAACTCCCGCCTCGAAATTGGTGACGGCAACACTATCCGGGAGTTCGTCACGATCAATCGTGGAACCGACGATGGTGGTGGCGTTACCCGCATCGGTAACGATAACTGGTTAATGGCCTATATCCACATTGCTCACGACTGCCTGGTGGGTAATAACACGATCTTTGCCAATGGGGCCTCACTGGCCGGACATGTCGAGATCGACGATTATGTCATCCTCGGCGGTTTTACCCTGATACACCAGTTCACCAAGATTGGCAATCATGCCTTCTGCGGCATGGGCAGCGCCATCAGCAAGGATATCCCTCCTTATGTCATGGTCAGCGGCAACCCGGCCAGCCCCTATGGCATTAACAGCGAGGGGCTCAAGCGTCGCGAGTACAGCAAGGAAGCGATCAAGGCGATCAAAAACGCCTACAAGATTATCTACCGATCAGGTCATACCAGCGACGAAGCCCGGCAATATCTCAAACCCCTGGCCGAACAACATCCCGAAGTTCAGCCCATGCTCGACTTCCTCAACCGCTCCCAACGCGGTATTCTCAGATAGGATCGTGTAAGTAACGCAAAGGACGCAAAGGCGCTAAGAACGCAAAGAAAATTTGTATTTAGTAAAACAATTTCCGTTTATGTTTCCAAATATGCCTGCGACTATTAAACCTGATTCATAAGCTTACTAGTGGTTCGGTATCTTAATTTGAGTCGCTAATTTCATTTCAGAATAGATCTAATCATTCGCGGTTTCAAGTTGCTAGTGCAACATCAGGGTGTATCCCGAAAAATACCTGATTCGGTGTTTTGATACCAAGACATTTTCGGGGACGGTTGTTGAGTTTCTCCATCACGCGTTGAATTTGTCGTTGAGTGATGGTCGTAAAATCATGCTTCTTGGGGAAATACTGGCGAATGAGTCCATTGGTGTTTTCATTCAGGCCGCGCTCCCAGGAAGCAAAGGGATGCGCAAAGTAAAACTTGGCATTGAGTGCTCTGGCAATTTTTTGATGCTGAGCAAATTCACGGCCGTTGTCGGCGGTGAGGGTATGCACCCAGGGCGCCAGTGGCTTGAGCAATCGGATGATGGCCTCGCTGACAGCTTCAGCCGTTTTCCGGGCGACCTTGGCAATGAGTGTCAGTTTGGATTTGCGTTCAACCAGTGTCACCAGGGCCTGGCGGTGGTTTTTACCGATGACCGTATCCAGCTCCCAGTCGCCGTAACGATGACGTGAGTCGACCACCGCCGGACGTTGGTCGATAGAGATTTGATTCGGGATCTGGCCCCGGCGTGAATAGGTGCCATAGCGCTTTTTACGTTGCTTCTGGCAACGCAGGTGCCGATAGAGTGAGCCGCCAGCCTGTTTATCGGCGAGGACATACAGGTAAATGGACTCATGACTGACTGACAGACCGGCTTCCTTGGCCAGCCAGAGACCGATCTGTTCAGGGCTCCAGTCCTCGCGCAGGAGTCGACGGACGTGATGCCAGGTAGCGGATTCGATACGAGACTGAGCTTTGTCCGCACGGCGCTCAAGGCAGAAACGGTGGGCCTGTTGGGCACGGTAGCCCCGGCGCCCGCGGTTGCGACGTACTTCACGGCTGACGGTCGATTTATCGACGCCGATGAAATTCGCGGTCTGAGTTTGATTAAAACCGGCTTTCATATAGGCCTGAATTTGGTATCGTTGTTCCTGGGTAAGCTGCGCGTATTGCTTCATGTGTGCTCCTCAAACTTTGGTCGGTGAGAGAAGCTGCATAGGCTACCGCAGCTTGCCCTCTCACCAAACCGGTTGAGTTGCACTTACAAATTGAATTCACGATTTATTAAAAACTTAGCGATCTTTGCGCCTTTGCGTTCTTTGCGTTATTACCAGTGAGTCAGAAAAGTGGTAGTTACTGTGTAAGCATGTCGACGGTGACGGTGGCAATGTCGGTGATGTGGCTGTCGTCTTCCAGTTTTTGTCGCACTTCTTCCAGTCCCTGTTTGATTTCTTTTCGGTAATCCCCGTCATCAAGAAGACGTTCAAGCTCTGCCGCGATAGTTTGTGGTGTGGCGTCATTTTGGATCAGTTCGGCGACGATTCGGCGCTGGGCAACGATGTTACACAGTGCCAGGTGATCGATTTTCAGCATGCGTTTGACGATGTGATAGGTCAGCCAGGCCACCCGGTTGATGACAACCATCGGAGTACCGATCAGGGCGATCTCCAGTGTTACCGTGCCGGAGACGGTGACGATCGCATCGCTGACCTGCATGGCGTCGTAAGGCCGGTGCTCGATATAGTGGATATCCAGTTCGTGTTCGGGCATATTCTCCCGGATCAGAGCCGGATTGAGGGTCGAGGCGATCGGCAGCACAAACTGCAGTTGTGGCCGATGTTGTTGTAGCAGGCGGGCTGTGTCGATGATGATCGGTAGCAAGCGTTTGATTTCACTGCGGCGGCTGCCGGGAAACAGGCCGACGACCGGTCGTGCCGGATCCAGCCCGAACTCGCGCAACAAGGTATTTCGATCGGCGCTGGCCCTGACCTCGTGGGCGAGGGGATGACCCACATAGGTGACCGGTACCCCGTGGCGGGCATAGAAGTCGACTTCAAAAGGAAATACCACGGCCATGTTGTCGACCAGTTGTCGGATTTTCTTCACCCGTCCCTGCCGCCATGCCCAGATCTGCGGGCTGATATAGTACAGCACCTTGACGCCACACTCTTTGGCGGTGCGCGCCAGGCGCAGATTGAATTCGGGATAATCGGTCAGGATCAGTAGATCCGGTGGGTCGTTACGCAGAATCTCGCGCATCCGATTGAGGGCACCGAAGATCACCTTGCGATGGGCGAAGACTTCAATCAGCCCGACAACCGCCAGCTCGGAGGATTCCACCAGAATATCCACGCCGGCTTTGCGCATGGCACTGCCGCCGATACCGAAAAACCGGGTATCCGGGCGTTGTTGTTTGACGCCCTCGACCAGCTTGGCGGCATGCAGATCACCGGAGGCCTCACCGGCAATGATCATGACCCGTTTCAATGGCGTCTCTCAGACTGACTGGATAACGTCGATGATCTGATCGATCTGACCGTTTTGCAGCTCCGGGTAGATTGGCAAAGACATGCAACGACTGGCGATCTGGTCGGTGACCGGCAGCCTGACGTCCTTGCAAATATTGGCAAAGACTTTTTGTTGATGCAGGGGGACGGGGTAGTAGATGGCCGAGGCAATGTCGTTGTCGGCCAGTTTTTTCATTACCGCGTCGCGTTGCTCACTCAGCACGGTATATTGATGATAGACATGCGTGCCTATCTCATCCTCGTGTGGCGGGGTGACCACGCTGCCCGCAAGACCGGCGGAATAACGGTGTGCCACGCGTCGCCGCTCCCGGTTGTACTCGGGCAGGTGTTTGAGTTTGGCGCGCAGCACGACGGCCTGCAGTTCGTCGAGCCGGCTGTTGTAACCGACGACATCGTGATAATAACGCTCCTTGCTGCCATGATTACGCAGCATGAGCAGCGTATCAGCAATGCTATCGTCATTGGTGGTGATCATGCCGCCATCGCCGTAACAGCCCAGGTTCTTGCTGGGAAAAAAACTGTGCGCCCCGGCCAGACCGATACCACCGGTCATTTTCCCGTCAATGTCGGCACCGAAGGACTGGGCGCAGTCTTCGATGACTTTGAGGTTATGCTTGTCGGCCAGTGCCATGATGGCGCCCATGTCGGCCGGCTGGCCGAACAGGTGTACCGGCAAAATAGCCCGGGTCTTGTCGGTCATCGCGGATTCGATCAGCTCGGGATCCAGGTTATAGGTATCCGGGCGAATATCCACATAGACCGGAATAGCGCCGACATAACGAATCGCCTCGGCGGTGGCGATGAAGGTAAAGGCGGAGGTGATAACCTCGTCGCCCTCACCAATGCCGGCGGCGACCAGTGACAGGTGCAGGGCATCGGTGCCGGAGGCGCAACTGATGGCGTGTTTGACACCCAGGTATTCGGCGGCGTCGGCCTCGAAGCCTTTAACGTTCGGCCCGAGAATAAAACTGGTTTTTTCAAACGTGTCGGCAAAACCCTGTTCGATTTCGGTTTTCAGACTCTGGTATTGCTGTTTCAGATCAACCATTGGGATCATGTAAGGATTACCTCAATTCGTGCGTTTGGGAACGATCAGTTTTCTGATAGTTGCCGGTTGATTTCAAAGGCGGTTTCCAGCGCGCGCAGGCCGTCGGCGCCATTAATGACCGGCCTCGCATCGGTATTGATGGCCTGTAGAAACGCCCCGATTTCACTCAACAGGGCATCGCCCTGATCAAAGGCATGTTCTTCACTGTCGATCTCGGCCACACCGGGATACATTTCACCCTTGCCCTTGCGGTGAATGCCCAGCTGCTTGTTCTGGAAGTCGATCGTGATATAAGCGTCCGACTGAAATATCCGCATGCGTCGTTCGCTTTTCATACTGATGCGACTGGCCGTGACATTGGCCACACAGCCGTTTTCAAATTCCAGACGGACATTGGCGACATCGGTTTCATCGGACAGCACTGGCACGCCGCTGGCATGAATCGCCTTGATCGGCGAGCCGACAAAATCAAGAATGATATCGATATCATGAATCATCAGATCCAGAATCACGTTGACATCGGCGCCACGCGGGTTGAAGGGCGCGATGCGGTGCGACTCGATAAACAGGGGTTCGACCAGCACGTTCTCCAGCGCCATGACGGCCGGGTTGAAGCGTTCCAGATGGCCGATCTGGAATTTCAGGTTATTTCGCTCGGCGAGCTCCACCAGTTCGCGGCCCTGTTCCAGGGTCGAGGTGATTGGCTTTTCGAGCAGTACATGCACACCGTTGTCGAGAAACGTTTTCGCCACTTCGTAATGTTTCTGCGTAGGAACAACAATACTGACTGCATCGACCTTGCCGATCAGATCATGGTAGTCGTTGAAGACTGACACACCATGTTCCTCGGCGATGGTGCGCGCCACTTCCTGGTTGGTGTCACACACCCCGATCAGCTGCGAGGCGGGAAGCTGGGCGTATTTCTGGGCGTGGAATTTTCCGAGATAACCGACACCGACGACGGCGGTTTTAAGTGTTGTCATTAAAAATAAACTCTGTTGCGGTTGGCAGGTCAGCGGTTCGCGGTAAAATGGCGCACCAGACCAGGGCCGGGCGGCTGCGAGCCGGAAATAATTTCGATAATATTCGCATTTTTAGCCTGCAAATTCAATTAGATAAGACGCCATTTGCGCGCCGGAACAAAGGAAAAATCGGCCCTTGAACACAGATTGGACATTGACGCTGCAACAGGAGCGACTGGCCGGGTTGGATGAAGTGGGTCGCGGTCCGTTGGCCGGCCCTGTGGTGGCGGCGGCGGTCATCCTGGATCCGGCCAATCCCATAGCAGGGCTGCTGGATTCCAAGCGGCTGAGCGAGTCGCGCCGTGAACAACTGGCGGCGCAAATCCGGGAACAGGCCCTGGCCTGGGCCGTGGGCCGGGCGGAGGTGGCGGAAATCGACCGGCTCAATATCCTCCAGGCCAGCTTGCTGGCCATGCAGCGTGCCGCCGCCGCGCTCGACCCCGCGCCGCTGGAGGCGCTGGTGGACGGGAATCGCTGCCCCGAACTGGCCTGCCCGGCCCGGGCGGTAGTGAAGGGCGACGACTGCGTACCGGCCATCATGGCCGCCTCGATCCTGGCCAAGGTGAGCCGGGATCAGGAAATGGTGGCCCTGGCCGAAACCTATCCCGGCTATGGGCTGGAAAACCATAAGGGCTACCCGACCAAAGCCCATATTGCCGCCTTGCAGAATCTCGGCATTACCGAAATCCATCGGCGCAGCTTTGGGCCGGTGCGCAAGCTACTATAGATAAAGTTGGCAGTTGGCAGCCGGCAGTCGCATGAGAAAGTTGGCAGATAGCAGTCGCAGTTGGCAGATCACCTGAATCCTGATCGCCAGCCCCTGGCCCCTAGCAACTAGTATCTGGCAGCCTGAACATTTGTTTTCCTGCCGAAAAACGGGTATAAAATTAAAGTCAGTCGAAAACGTATAAAAGTGGGTCCGGGACAGGAGAATGGGATGTCGTCGTTACCTTTGATTCTTCGATTGGATATTAATGGCCAGCCGGTGAACTGGGTTCCCTGGCAGGAAGCGGCCTGTCTCTATTCCCGCGGGCGGGTGGCCTGGACGGCGGGCGAGCACAAGTTTCCCCTGCATGGCGGCCACAGCCGGTCGACCGGCGAGCAGAGCCTGCTGGAAATCAATTCGATCATCGCCGTCCACGGCGAGAACAAGGCGCTCAAACATTACATCACGCCACCGTTGAGTAACCGAGAACTGTTCCGGCGGGATCGTCACACCTGCCTCTATTGCGGGCATGAGTTTCGCGATCCCCTGTTGACCCGGGATCACGTCAAACCCCTGTCCCGGGGCGGTCGCGATCACTGGCGCAATGTGGTCACCGCCTGCAAGCGCTGCAATGCCCGCAAGGGCAGCCGTTTGCCCGAACAGGCCAACATGCCGTTGCTGGCCATCCCGTATGTGCCCAATCTGGCCGAATACCTGGTGTTGCGTAATCGCCGCATTCTGGCCGATCAGATGGAATTTCTGCGTGTCCAGTTCAAACAGATGGGCAAGGACTGGATGTAGCACGCACTTCCTCGAAGTGATCATGCTTAACCACCGATGATACGGAAGACACCGGATCCAGCCCTTTCAATACCCAATCAATGATCTTCGGTAAATTCGGTGTGTTCAGTGTTTTCGGGGTTTCAGTGGCTACTCTGCACGCCTGCCGATGGCCCCCGTCCAGCCCGGTTTGACAGGGGGCTGTCGCCGAGCTGCGACAAAACAGGCTCCTGGGCGGTGTCAAGTCTTGCACTCCTGACGGATTGATCTGACACTTTGCGCCATGGAGTCTTTCGTCCACCTTCACCTGCATACCGAATTCTCACTGGTCGATGGCCTGGTGCGCATCAAGCCGCTGGTCAGGGCTGCGGCCGAGGCGGGCATGCCGGCGGTGGCAATGACCGATCAGTGTAACCTGTTCGGCATGGTCAAGTTCTACAAGGCCGCGATCGCCGCCGGGATCAAGCCGATCATCGGCGTGGATGCCTGGCTGCATAACGAGGAAGATCCCAATCTGCCCAGCCGACTGGTACTGCTCTGCCAGGACAACACCGGTTATCGCAACCTGACCCGGCTGGTCACCCGCAGTTATCAAGAAGGCCAGCATCGTGGCCAGCCGACCCTGAGCCGTGACTGGCTGGAAGGCGCCACCGAGGGATTGATCGCCCTGTCCGGCGGCCGGGAAGGGGATGTGGGCCAGGCGTTGCTCAACGGCAACCCGGCGCTGGCGGCGCAACGGCTGACGCAATGGCAACGCCTGTTTCCGGAGCGCTACTACCTGGAGTTGCAACGCACCGGCCGCGAGGGCGAGGAAGATTATCTGCACGCCGCGGTGGAACTGGCCGCCGCGCACGAACTTCCGGTGGTGGCGACCAACGATGTGCATTTTATTCGCGCCGAGGACTTCGACGCGCACGAGGCGCGAGTCTGTATCCACGAAGGTCGCACCCTGGATGATCCGCGCCGGCCCAGGCGTTTCAGCGAACAACAGTACCTGCGTACGCCACAGGAGATGGCGGAACTGTTTGACGACCTGCCCGAAGCCCTGGCCAACAGTGTCGAGATCGCCAAACGTTGCAATGTCGAACTGACGCTGGACAAGAATTATCTGCCCGATTTTCCGGTCCCCGCCGGCATGACCATCGACGAGTTCCTGCGCGAGGAGTCGCGCAAGGGACTGGAAGCGCGGCTTAACAAGTTTTTCGATACCAGCGCGCCGGACTATGAAACCATCCGCCGTGAATATTACGACCGCCTGGATATGGAACTGGATGTCATCATCTCCATGGGTTTCCCCGGCTACTTTCTGATCGTGGCCGACTTCATTCGCTGGGCCAAGGAGAACGGGGTTCCGGTGGGGCCGGGGCGTGGTTCGGGGGCCGGTTCGCTGGTGGCCTATGCCCTGACCATCACCGATCTGGATCCGATCAAATACGATCTGCTGTTCGAACGTTTTTTGAATCCCGAACGGGTTTCCATGCCGGACTTCGATGTGGACTTCTGCATGGAAGGACGCGATCGGGTCATCGATTACGTGGCCGATCATTACGGGCGAGAAAAAGTCTCCCAGATCATTACCTACGGCACCATGGCGGCCAAGGCGGTGGTGCGCGATGTGGGCCGCGTCCTGGGCCATCCCTACGGTTTTGTGGATCGTATCGCCAAGCTGATCCCGTTCGAAGTGGGCATGACGCTGGACAAGGCACTGGAACAGGAAGAACAGCTGCAGGAGCTGTACGATCAGGACGAGGAGATTCGCGGTCTGATCGATCTGGCGAAAAAACTCGAAGGCTGTGCCCGTAATGCCGGTAAACACGCCGGCGGGGTGGTCATCGCGCCCTCGCAACTGACCGACTTTACACCATTATATTGCGAGCAGGGCTCCGGCAGCATCGTCACCCAGTTCGACAAGGATGATGTGGAAGCGGTGGGGCTGGTCAAGTTCGACTTTCTTGGTCTGCGTACCCTGACAATCATCGACTGGGCGGTGCGTGCCATCAATCAGAACAAGGCCGCGAAAGGCGAGGCGCCGGTCGATATCATCTCCATCCCGCTGGATGATGCAAAAACCTTCGAGCTGTTAAAAGCCAACCAGACCACCGCCGTATTCCAGCTCGAATCGCGCGGCATGAAGGATTTGATCAAGCGTCTGCAACCGGACAGCTTCGAGGAGATCATCGCCCTGGTCGCATTGTTTCGTCCCGGCCCGCTGCAGTCGGGCATGGTGGATGACTTTATCAACGTCAAGCACGGGCGCAAGCAACCCGAATATCCGCATCCGGATATTGTCGCCATACTTGAGCCGACCTACGGCGTTATCCTGTATCAGGAACAGGTTATGCAGATCGCCCAGGTGCTGGCCGGTTATACCCTGGGCGGCGCGGATTTGTTGCGCCGGGCCATGGGCAAGAAAAAACCCGAGGAAATGGCCAAGCAGCGCGACATCTTTACCAAAGGCGCGCTGGAGCGGGGTGTCGAGGAGAAGACCGCCACCTATATTTTCGATTTGATGGAGAAGTTCGCCGGCTACGGCTTTAACAAATCCCACTCGGCCGCCTATGCCCTGGTCTCTTACCAGACCGCCTGGCTCAAGGCCCATTATCCGGCACCGTTCATGGCGGCGGTACTGTCGGCGGATATGGACAACACCGACAAGGTGGTCACCTTGATCGATGAGTGCAGCGACATGCAATTGACCGTGTTGCCGCCGGATATCAATCAATGCGAATACCGTTTTACCGCCCAGGATGACCAGACCGTGGTCTATGGTCTGGGCGCGATTAAAGGCGTCGGAGGCGCGGCCATCGACAGCATGATCGAGGAGCGTAATGCCAACGGGCCGTTCGCCGATCTGTTTGACTTCACCCGCCGTATCGATACCCGCAAGGTCAATCGTCGCACGCTCGAGGCGTTGATCATGGCCGGCGCGCTGGATGTGTTCGGCGAAAATCGCGCCACACTGATGGCCTCCCTGCCGGCGGCGCTCAAGGTGGCCGAGCAACACAGCCGCGATCAGGCGGTCGGCATGCAGGATCTGTTTGGCATGGGCGCGGCGGTCGAGGCGGACAGCAGTCCGGTGGCCTATCATCGCCAGCCGCAATGGAGCGAGGACGAACGGCTGGCGGCGGAAAAACAGACCCTGGGACTCTATCTGACCGGGCATCCCATCGAACGGTATCTGGAGGAGTTAAGCGGTTTTGTTTCCGCGCGCATTGTCGATCTCAAACCGACCCGCGATCAGACCGTGGTGGTGGCGGGATTGATCGTCGCCATGCGCACCATGAATACCCGGCGCGGCGATCGCATGGCCTTTATTACGATTGACGATCGCAGCGCCCGCATCGAACTGGCGGTGTTCAGCGAACCGTTCCAGCAGTACCGGGATTTGCTGGCCAAGGACAAACTGATCGTGGTCGAAGGCGAGGTGAGCATCGACGAATACAGCGGCGGTTACAAGATGAGCGCGCGCAGCATCTACGATATCAACCAGGCGCGCGAACACTTCGCCCGCAAACTGCTGATCAGCGTCGATCACAACAAGGCCGGCAACGGCTTTGTCGGCGAGCTGGAACAGACCCTGACGCCGTTTCGCGAAGGCTTCTGCCCCGTGATCATCGACTACCAGCGCGACGACGCCCGCGCCCAGATCGCCCTGGGCGAAACCTGGCGCGTCCACCCCACCGACGAACTGCTGCACCGCCTGCGCGACAGCCTCGGCGACGAGCACGTCAAAGTGATTTACT
Organism: Thiohalophilus sp.; assembly: GCF_034521165.1. Taxonomy (NCBI): domain Bacteria; kingdom Pseudomonadati; phylum Pseudomonadota; class Gammaproteobacteria; order Thiohalomonadales; family Thiohalophilaceae; genus Thiohalophilus; species Thiohalophilus sp. The sequence continues at coordinate 208,729 of NZ_JAXHMV010000014.1, read as the reverse complement.
AGACAGTCCTCTGGGAATAACGCGGAGGACGCAAAGACGCAAAGGGCGCAAAGAAAATATTTCTTATGTCTCTCGCGCAATGGGTGTTATGACTCAAATGATTTTTTTATAAAGACGAACCAGATTTAATCTGGTTATGTGCCCGGAGACGGAACAGGACTATTTCAAGGATATGCCTCAGGGTATGCTTCAAGCCGAAATAAAATACTTTGCGTACTCTGCGTCTTTGCGTCCTTTGCGTTATTTCCAGCCACCTCGCTAATTGGCAAATCCGGAACCTGGTCGTGGTTCGGGTGTATACAGGCGGCTGGATTCGCTATACTATTCAGGCAATTAGCGCCAATCTGACCCGATAAGACCATTATGAATCTGAATTTTCTCGATTTCGAACAGCCCATCGCCGAACTGGAAGCCAAGATCGAGGAGCTGCGCTATGTCGGCTCCGATAACGAGATCAATATCGGCGAGGAGATCCAGCGCCTGCAGAACAAGAGCCGGGATCTGACCGAGTCCATTTTCGCCAATCTCAAGGCCGCCCAGGTGGCGCAGCTGGCGCGCCATCCCCAGCGGCCCTATTTCCTGGACTATGTCGAACAGATTTTCACCGATTTCGAGGAGCTGCACGGCGACCGCGCCTTTGCCGATGACAATGCCATTGTCGGCGGTGTGGCCCGGCTGGACGGGCGCCCCCTGATGCTGATCGGACAGCAGAAGGGCCGCGATACCAAGGAGAAGCTGCGGCGTAATTTCGGCATGCCGCGCCCGGAGGGCTATCGCAAGGCGCTGCGCCTGATGCACATGGCCGAACGCTTCAAACTGCCGGTGCTGACCTTTATCGACACCCCTGGCGCCTATCCCGGCGTGGGCGCCGAGGAGCGCGGCCAGAGCGAGGCCATCGCCCGCAACCTGTTCGAGATGTCGGCGCTCAAGACTCCGATCATCACTACGGTGATCGGCGAGGGCGGCTCCGGCGGGGCGCTGGCCATCGGTGTCGGCGATCGGCTGATGATGCTCCAGTACAGCACCTATTCGGTCATTTCCCCCGAAGGCTGTGCTTCGATTCTCTGGAAAAGTGCCGACAAGGCGGCCGAGGCGGCCGAGGCCATGGGCCTGACCGCCCACCGGCTCAAGGAGCTGGGGCTGATCGACCACATTATCAGCGAGCCGCTGGGCGGCGCCCATCGGGATTTCGAAATGATGGCCACCAACCTGCGCCAGGGCCTGCTGGAAAGCCTGGACATGGTCGATGCCACGCCACTGGACAAGCTGCTGGAGCAGCGTTACACCAAGCTCATTCGTTACGGGAATTACGCGGAGTAATTCCCGACCCCTCTGTTGCCATGAATTCACTTGCGGCGCATTTGCTCGACCAGCTGGCGCAAATGCCGGCCGCCTCCCGCTATCGTGTCGCCTACAGCGGCGGTTGCGACTCCCATGTCCTGTTGCAGGCCCTGGCCGGGCTGCGTGAACAACTGGCCGCGCCGCTTGAGGCCATCCATATCAACCACCGGCTTTCGGACCAGGCCGATGCCTGGGCCGAACATTGCCGCCGGATCTGCGCGGACCTGTCGGTGCCCCTGACGGAAGTGACCGTGCATGCCCATCCCGGGCTTGGCGAGAGCCCCGAGGCGGCGGCCCGCGAGGCCCGCTACAACGCCTGGCGGGAGCTGCTGCAGGCCGGCGAGGGATTGCTGCTGGCCCAGCATCAGGACGATCAGGCCGAGACCCTGCTGTTGCAGCTGCTGCGTGGCAGCGGGCCCAAGGGGCTGGCGGCGATGCCGCCGGTGGCCGAGTTTGCCGCCGGCTGGCTGGGGCGGCCGCTGCTGGGCCAGAGCCGGGCGGCGCTGCGCCGTTACGCCCGGGAGTCAGATCTGGACTGGATCGAGGATCCCTCCAATTTCGATACCGACCTGGATCGCAATTACCTGCGCCACGAACTGCTGCCGGTCTTGCAGGCCCGCTGGCCGTCGGCCGCCCTGACGCTGAGCCGGGCCGCCCGTCACCAGGGGGAAGCGGGTCAGCTGCTGGATGATCTGGCGGCGCAGGATTACGCGCCGTGCCAGGGCGAGCGCGCCGACTGCCTGCGCCTGGCCCCGCTGCAGGCACTGAGCCCGGCCCGCCAGCGCAACCTGTTGCGTTACTGGCTGGCCAGCGTGCTGCAACTGCAGCTGCCGGACAGCAAGCATCTGAACCGGATTCTGGATGAAGTGCTGTATGCCGCCCCGGATGCCCAGCCCCGGGTTGCCTGGACCGGGGTGGAAGTGCGTCGCTACGCCGGCCAGTTGTATGCCCTGTCGACACGTCCGGCGCCGATCAGCACCGGGTGGCAACCCTGGAATCCACTCAGTCAACCACGACTGGAGCTGGCCGGGCAGATTCTGCAGGCCGAGCCGAGTGTCGGGCAGGGACTCTCCCGCCGGCAGATCGAAGCACACGGCCTGCAGGTCGGTTTTCGCCAGGGCGGTGAATGGTGTCGGCCGGCCGGGCGCGGCCATCGGCATGAGTTGAAAAAGCTGTTGCAGGAATGGCGGGTACCCCCCTGGCAACGGGCCGATATTCCGTTGATCCGGATCGCCGGTGAGATTGCCCAGGTCGTGGATTACTGCGTTTGTGAGCCGTTTGTTGCCGGCGCGGATGAGCCGGGTTTACTCATCACAAAACGGGATGCAGGAATTTAGCGCGTTGTAAAGATTGAATCGATCGCGGAAAACGACGACAATAACAACCCAGCAATCATACAGGTTACCGCATGCCGGTAACACCGTTTCACCCCCAATACGTTGCTGGATTCATGACCAAATATATCTTTATTACCGGTGGTGTCGTTTCCTCGTTGGGAAAGGGCATCGCCTCCGCATCGCTTGCCGCGATTCTCGAAGCGCGTGGCCTGAAGGTCACGCTGCTCAAGCTGGATCCCTATATCAACGTCGATCCGGGCACCATGAGCCCGTTCCAGCACGGCGAAGTGTATGTAACCGAGGACGGCGCGGAAACCGATCTGGACCTGGGCCATTACGAGCGCTTCGTTCGCACCACCATGACCCAGAAGAACAACTTCACCACCGGGCGCATCTACGCCAATGTCATCAGTAAGGAACGTCGCGGCGATTACCTGGGCGGTACCGTGCAGGTGATCCCGCACATCACCGATGAAATCAAACGCTCGATTATCGAGGGGGCCGACGAGGCCGACGTGGCCATGGTGGAAATCGGCGGGACGGTCGGTGACATCGAATCGCTGCCGTTTCTCGAAGCGATTCGCCAGATGGCGGTGGAAATGGGGCACGATAATGTCCTGTTCATGCACCTGACCCTGTTGCCCTATATCCCGACCGCCGGCGAGCTGAAGACCAAGCCCACCCAGCACTCGGTCAAGGAGCTGCGCTCCATCGGTATTCAGCCCGATATCCTGATGTGCCGTTCCGATCGGCCCATTCCCGAGGACGAGCGGCGCAAGATCGCACTGTTCACCAATGTCGAACAGCGCGCGGTCATCACCGCGCTGGACGTGGACAGTATTTACAAGATTCCGCTGCTGCTCAGCGAGCAGGGGCTGGATCAGATCGTGGTCGACAAGCTGGGGCTGGCTGTGCCGCCGGCGGATCTCTCCGAATGGCAGCAGGTCGCCGAGGCGCTCGCGCATCCCGAAGGCGAGGTGACCATTGCCATGGTCGGCAAGTACGTCGAGCTGACCGAATCCTATAAATCCCTCTCGGAGGCCCTGATCCACGCCGGCCTGCATACCCGCAGCCGGGTCAAAATTCACTATGTGGATTCCGAGGAGATCGAACGCAGCGGTGCCGCGTGCCTGAGTGGCATGGATGCGATCCTGGTGCCCGGCGGCTTTGGCGAGCGGGGCGTGGAAGGCAAGATCGCCGCCGTTCAGTATGCGCGCGAGCAACGGATCCCCTACCTGGGGATCTGTCTGGGCATGCAGGTGGCGGTCATCGAGTTCGCCCGTCACGTGGCCGGGCTGGAGAAAGCGCACAGCACCGAATTCGAACCCGACACGCCGGATCCGGTTATCGCCCTGATTACCGAGTGGCGAACCGCCGACGGCAAGGTGGAAGTGCGCGATCACGATTCCGAACTGGGCGGGACCATGCGTCTAGGGGCCCAGCAGTGTCGCCTGGAAGAGGGATCCCGGGCGCGCGAGATCTACGGTCGCGAAATTATCCACGAACGCCATCGCCACCGTTACGAGTTCAATAACAACTATCGCGATACCCTGAGCCAGGCCGGCCTCAAGCTGGTCGGCACCTCGCTGGACGGCAGCCTGGTCGAAGTGGTGGAGCTGGAGGATCATCCCTGGTTCATCGCCTGCCAGTTCCATCCGGAGTTCACTTCCACGCCCCGCGACGGACATCCCCTGTTCAGCGCCTTCATTCGCGCGGCCCGGGCTGTGCGCGAGCCGGCCACGCAGGAGGCGCTGGGCGCATGAACTGACACTGGCCGGCGACCCGCGCCGGCCGGGAGCCGGTCGGCCACAACAGGCCGGCCGCGAACAAAGCATTCAACCTGTTTTTGCAAGCTAACGAACTGGAGTAACACGATTAATGAGTCGAGGAACTGAGATCGTCAACATTGTCGCGCGTGAGATTATCGATTCACGCGGTAATCCGACCGTCGAAGCCGACGTGATTCTGCAGTGCGGTGCCAAAGGCCGCGCCGCCGTTCCCTCCGGCGCCTCCACCGGCGCTCGCGAAGCCATCGAGCTGCGCGACGGGGATAAAAAACGCTTTGGCGGCAAGGGTGTGAGCAAGGCGGTGGCTAACGTCAACGGTCCCATTCGCAAGGCGCTGCTCGGTCAGGACGCGGCCGGTCAGCAACAGATCGATGACATCATGCTCAAACTGGATGGCACCAATAACAAGAGTAAGCTCGGTGCCAATGCCCTGCTGGCCGTCTCCATGGCCACCGCCCATGCCGCGGCCAGCGCGCAGGGTGTCCCGCTGTATCAATATCTGTATACCGGCGAGGCCTATCGCATGCCGGTGCCGATGATGAACATTATCAACGGCGGGGCGCATGCCGATAACAGCGTCGATCTGCAGGAGTTCATGATCATGCCGGTGGGGGCGCCGAGTGTGAACGAGGCGATCCGTTACGGCGCCGAAGTATTCCATGCCCTGAAGAAGGTACTGCATGACAAGGGGCTGAATACGGCCGTCGGCGATGAAGGCGGCTTTGCGCCGGATCTCGCCTCCAATGAATCGGCTATCGAAGTCATTCTCGAAGCGATCGACCAGGCCGGTTTTAAAGCCGGCAAGGATATCTTTATCGCCATCGACGCCGCCAGCAGTGAATTCTATAAAGATGGCAAGTATGTGCTGGCCTCGGAAAACAAGAGCCTGACAGCCGCCGAGTTCATCGATGTACTGGAGCAGTGGTGTGACAAGTATCCGATCATCAGCATCGAGGACGGCATGGCCGAAGATGACTGGGATGGCTGGCAACAACTGACCGACCGCCTGGGCAAGAAAGTTCAGCTGGTGGGCGACGATCTGTTTGTCACCAATACCGAGATTTTCAAGCAGGGCATCGACAGGCAAATTGCCAATTCGATCCTGATCAAGGTCAACCAGATCGGCACCCTGAGCGAAACCCTGGCGGCTATCGAGATGGCCAAAAAAGCCGGTTATACCGCGGTCATCTCGCATCGCTCCGGCGAGACCGAGGACACCACCATCGCCGATCTCGCCGTGGCGACCGGTGCCGGCCAGATCAAGACCGGCTCTATGTCTCGCTCGGACCGGGTGGCCAAGTACAACCAGTTGATTCGCATCGCCGAAGGACTGGGGGACGAGGCCAGCTATCCCGGTCAGGCTGCGTTCTATAATTTACGCTAGACTGGGAGGCAAACTCCACGGAGATAGCCGCACGGCATGCGCATACTGGTCGCCATACTGCTGATATTATTTGTACTACTGCAATATGATTTGTGGGTCGGGGACGGCAGCCTGGCGACCGTATGGCATCTCAAGCAGGAAATCAAAAAGCAAAAAGCGGAAAATCAGCAACTGCGCGAACGCAACCGGGCACTGGAAGCCGAAGTCCAGGATCTCAAGCAAGGCCTTGAAGCCCTGGAAGAGCGCGCCCGCGATGAGCTGGGGATGATCAAGGAAGGCGAAACCTTCATTCAGGTCATCGAAGACGAAGAGCAGCAGACAGATGACAGTTTGCAGTAGGCAGTCGTCGGAGGCAGGCCGGATCAAGAAGAGAAGTAGGCAGATGGCAGTTTGCAGTCGGCAGTCGGCGGAGGTAGGCCGGATCAAGAAGAGAAGTAGGCAGATGGCAGTTTGCAGTAGGCAGTCGTCGGAGGTAGGCCGGATCAAGTGAAGCGGATCCGGCACCGCCATTGACACAGACAATCATCCAGACTGGATTGAATAACAACATCGCATCCCAATGACCTCGTCCCTCGACACTCGTCCCTCGTCCCTGAACTTCTGGGCTGTGATTCCCGCCGCCGGGATCGGCAAGCGCATGGGCAGCGAAATTCCCAAGCAGTATCTGGAACTCAATGGTCGGGCGATCATTCTGCATACCCTCGATCGGTTACTGGCACATCCTTCGGTCAGTGGGGCGGTGGTCGCCCTGTCACATCACGATGGCTGGTGGGAGCACCTGGATAAAGGCTATGACAAACCAGTGCAACGGGTTGAAGGCGGGGTGGAGCGGTGTCATTCGGTCTTGAACGCCCTGCACGAACTTTCCCGGCACGCTGACGATGAAGACTGGGTGTTGGTGCACGACGCGGCACGTCCCTGTCTGACGCAGGCCGATCTCGATAATCTGATGAGCTCCCTGTCAGAGGACGAAGTGGGCGGACTGCTGGCCGTGCCGGTGCGCGATACCATGAAACGCGCCGAACCGGATGGGCGCGTGATCGATACGGTGGAGCGGGAACATCTCTGGCATGCCCTGACGCCGCAGATGTTTCGTCTGGGACAACTGCGCCATGCCCTGGAGCAGGCGCTGGAAGCCGAACAACGGGTCACGGATGAGGCCTCGGCAATGGAGTATGCGGGCTATCAGCCGTTGCTGGTGGAAGGCAGCGCCAGCAATATCAAGATCACCCGCGCCGAGGATCTGGCGCTGGCTGAATTCTATCTGCAACAGCAGGAGGCCCTTTAATGCGTATAGGACAGGGATTTGATGCCCACCGATTCAAACCGGGCGGCAGGCTGGTACTCGGCGGCGTGGATATCCCTTACGAGCAGGGCATGGTGGCGCACTCCGATGGCGACGTCGCCATCCATGCCCTGTGCGATGCGCTGCTCGGCGCGCTGGCGCTGGGCGATATCGGGCAGCACTTTCCCGATAGCGACGCGGAATTTAAAGGCATCGACAGCCGCATCCTGTTGCGCCGGGTCAGGGATCTGATGAGCGAAAGCGGTTATACACTCAACAATGCCGATCTGACCCTCATCGCCCAGCAACCGAAACTGGCGCCGTATATTCAGGCCATGCGCGAAATCCTCGCCGCTGATCTGCAGACCGACATCGGCAATGTCAGCATCAAGGCCACCACCACCGAGAAAATGGGCTTCACCGGCCGCGGCGAAGGTATCGCCGCCATGGCGGTCGTGCTCCTTGTAAAAAGAGAATAACGCAGAGGCGCGAAGATATAATTATGAATGTTGAATGTTAAATTCTGAATTGTGAGCATAGGGTCTTGATTCAACATTCAAAACTCAAAATTCAAAATTACTCTCCCTCCTCTGCGGTAAAACTTACTTTATGAATTTACATTGGTCCAGTCTTGCCCACGCCTTCGGTCAGCCGACGGTGAAAGGTGTGTTGCGTCAACAGATCGATGATTTTGTGGTCGAGGAGCAGCTCGGCTTTGAGCCGGGTGGCGAGGGCCAGCATGTCTGGTTGTGGATCGAAAAGCGGGATCGCAATACGCAGGACATTGCGCTGGAGCTGGCGCGACATGCCGCTATCAAACCCAATGCGGTCGGATTCTCCGGGATGAAGGATCGCCGCGCGATTACCCGCCAGTGGTTCAGCCTCGATCTGGCCGGCAAGGAGGAGCCCGACTGGCGCCAACTCAATGATGAGAACCTGACGATTCTGCAGGCCACCCGTCACAGCAAAAAACTGCGCCGGGGTGTACATAAAGCCAATCATTTTGTCATTGTTCTGCGCGATATCCAGGGAGACCCCGGCGCACTGCATGAACGACTGGTTCAGATCGGGGGGACCGGTGTCCCGAACTATTTCGGTGAGCAGCGGTTCGGTCGCGATGAAGCTAATCTTACACAGGCGACGCAGATGTTTGCCGGGCAACGGGTCAATAATCGCAACAAGCGCAGTATCTACCTTTCGGCGGCGCGCTCGTTTTTGTTCAATCAACTGCTCTCGCAACGGGTGAGTGATCAGAGCTGGAACCGCCCGCAGGCGGGCGAGGTCATGCAGCTGGCGGGAAGTCATAGTATCTTTGTTCCCGATAGCATCGACGAGACGATTCAACAGCGAACCGAAACAATGGACATTCATCCCACCGGGCCACTGTGGGGTCGCGGTGAACTCAAAAGCGGCGGGGCGGTCAGAACACTGGAACAACAGCTGGCCGACGACTATCCCGACTATTGCACCGGGCTTGAACAGGCCGGGTTGAAACAGGAGCGGCGCAGTCTGCGTCTGGTTGTTCGTGACCTGGACTGGGTATTGGAAGGGCAGGTGTTGACGCTGAGGTTTTCGCTGGAAACCGGTGCCTATGCCACCGTCGTTATCCGCGAATGTGTTAATGTGAGTGAAACATGAAATTATCCGCCAATGAACACGAATAAACGCAAATTAGATCATTAATTATTTGCGTTGTTTGCCTGCCTTGGCGGGCCAGGAATCCTGTTAACCAATTCAGCAGTATCAGTTAACGCTTTCTGTCACGCAGGCGTTAGCCTGCGTGATACCCCTGCTGATCTCTCGCAAAGACGCCAGGGCGCAGAGAAATCTGATATTGCGCATTCTCCGCGTACTCTGCGTCTCTGTGAGAGTATGATCGTGGTAAGCCGGACATAGCAACGCGGTGTCCGGCAAGCAGTGTTGCCCGATACCGCGGAGTTTATGCCCGCAGCGTGCTTTGTCGTGCCTCTGCGCACTCTGTGTTATTGATCGAATTGTGGCTAGGAGTTGGACACCTTGAAGTTGGCAACCAGCCCCTGCAGTTCGCTGGCCAGGCGTGACAGCTCATTGGCGGCGGTGGTGGTCTGACCGGCGCCGCTGGCGGTTTGCTCGGCCACCTGGCTGATGTTGACGATATTGCGGTTCATCTCCTCGGCCACGGCGTTCTGCTCTTCGGAGGCACTGGCGATCTGATTGTTCATATCGCGGATGGTGGCGACGGCCCGGGCAATGGCATCCAGTGACTGGGCGGCATCCCTGGCGCCGTCGGCGCCGCTTTGCGCGGTTTCACGACCGGTTTGCATCACGCTCACGGCCTGTTTGGCGCCACTTTGCAGTTTGTCGATCATCTCCTCGATTTCCGTGGTGGATTCCTGAGTGCGTTGCGCCAGGGTACGCACCTCGTCAGCCACCACCGCAAAGCCGCGGCCCTGTTCGCCCGCGCGGGCGGCCTCGATGGCGGCATTCAGCGCCAGCAGGTTGGTCTGTTCGGCAATGCCCTTGATGACATCCAGCACGGTGCCGATGTTGTCACTGTCCTGGGCCAGCTTCTCGATCACGTTGGCGGCATTTTCCACCTCGCCGGCCAGGGCGAGAATGGTCTCACTGGTCTTGTCCACGACCTGCTTGCCCCCCTGGGTCTCGTTGTCCGCATTGTTGGCGGCACCGGCGGCCGATTCGGCATTTTTCGCGACTTCGGCGACGGTGGAGGTCATTTCGTTCATGGCAGTGGCAACCTGCTCGGTCTCCTTGCGCTGCTGTTCGACATTGTTACTGCTGTCGTGCGCCACGGTGCTGACTTCTTCGGTGGCCGACGCCAGCTGGGTGGCGGCACTGATCACCTGCTGAATCAGCGCCTCGATCTGCTCGGCCATGTTGTTAAAGCTGGTCGCGATATTGCGCATTTCATCCTTGCTGCTGATGTCGACGCGAGCGGTCAGATTGCCCCCCGCCAGGTGGGAAGAGGCCTCGTCGACCCGGCGGATGTTATCTACCACGGACAGATAAAGTCCGATGAACAAATAAACGATGGCCAGTAGCACGACCACGACCGTAGCGATGGCCATAAATTCGATCTGTTTGTCTTTCTGGATACGCGAGACAAACAGGCCATCCAGCACCGGCACGATGGCATCGTACAGGGCGTAGGATTTGTTGATAGCATCAGTGGACTGTTGCAGGACAGTCTGGCTGTCGATTTTAATCCCATCGCCAAGGCTGATGGTATTTTTGGCCAGCAGTTCTTCTTTGAGCATGGTTTCCATTCCACCGACTGCCTGATTATTTTCGTTGACGGCTTTTTCAAGTTGAGTTGTGACGGCCGGATTGGATTCAAATGCCGCGTCGAGGCCGTTGCGAAGATTCTGGTTATCCTCGTTGATGGAATTCGTCAGAATGGACAGGCGGATAAATGATTTGGAGGAGAAGCCGCCGATTTGGGCGATACCACTGCCCACGGCGCGGGCCTGGCCCATGGCTTCGGTGAGTGTCGGAATTCTGGAAACCAGCGCATCCGCCAGGTAATAACTGTCCAGTATCGGATCCAGGGTCAGTTGCGAGCTGTCGGCAACTTGGCTGATCAGAGTGATGAGATCCTGGATTAGCCTGGAATGTACTTGCATGTTATCGGCGGGAATCAGGGACAGGGAGTTGGCCTTGATATTATCCCATTGCTGCAGAATAGCTGTCAGTTGATCGCCGGTATTGAGAGCCTTGCCCAGCCTCTTGTCGACTTGTTGCAACCGGTTAAGTGCGCTTTCGACCTCGTCCCGTTTTTGGGTTATCTGCTCACGCAGGGATTTATTGCCGGTAAGATAAGCAGCAGTCAGAGCCCGGTGTTGCTGGATAAACTGAATCGGCTCTCTGACAATCTGGATATAAGTCAGCCCCTGACGCTCATTTTCGAGAAAACTGATTTCATCGTTCATGTTTGTGATAAGAATGCTGCTGAGCACCAGCAACGGAATTAATACTATAAGGAATATTAAGCTGAACTTGATCGGATAACGAAACCGGTTCATCAGGTATACAGCGGGGCCGAACAATGCTTTCATGGCAAATCCTTTTCTTTTTCTGGGTTTTCTGCAAAAAAATCTCATCCGATCTGTCGTTACATCCCTCTCGTGTTCCAATTCAGGCAGTAATCGAGAAGCTGGAATAACTAACAGATCATCCGGGTATGTTTGTTTATTTTTGTTATCGGTGGATCTGCGTGTAACTTTGATAGTCTTTTTCTATCAGTCTTATAGGCGCAAGTTATGCCGGGACTTGAATGCAGCCTTCTCGGATCCGGAAGGGAGAAGGTGATTGCTTTATTTGCCTTGCCATTCGCATAGCCATGATTAGTTATTTGACAAGAGTATGCGTTCCAGGCTGGATGCTGGCGACGCTTATGGTATAGAGGAAAATACGGGCGGGAAAAGAGAAGCTGATGATAGCTTGTTGGTAACTACGCTTTATAGATGGCTGATCTGTAGTACCAGTGTCGATCGTTTTATTGAGGGGGCACAGAGACGATCTTGTCTCTGTGCCCGTCCATGCAAGGTGTTGCAGCTCAGGTATTGGACACCTTGAAGTTGGCAACCAGTCCCTGCAGTTCGCTGGCCAGGCGTGACAGCTCGTTGGCGGCGGTGGTGGTCTGACCGGCGCCGCTGGCGGTCTGCTCGGCCACCTGGCTGATGTTGACGATATTGCGGTTCATCTCCTCGGCCACGGCGTTCTGCTCTTCGGAGGCACTGGCGATCTGATTGTTCATGTCGCGGATAGTGGCGACGGCCCGGGCAATGGCATCCAGTGACTGGGCGGCATCCCTGGCACCGTCTGCCCCGCTTTGCGCGGTTTCACGACCGGTTTGCATCACACTCACGGCCTGTTTGGCGCCGCTTTGTAGTTTCTCGATCATTTCCTCGATTTCCGTGGTGGATTCCTGAGTGCGTTGTGCCAGGGTACGCACCTCGTCGGCGACCACCGCAAAGCCGCGGCCCTGTTCGCCCGCGCGAGCGGCCTCGATGGCAGCATTCAGCGCCAGCAGGTTGGTCTGTTCGGCAATGCCCTTGATGACATCCAGCACGGTGCCGATGTTGTCACTGTCCTGGGCCAGTTTCTCGATCACGTTGGCGGCATTTTCCACCTCGCCGGCCAGGGCGAGAATAGTCTCACTGGTCTTGTCCACGACCTGCTTGCCCCCCTGGGTCTCGTTGTCCGCATTGTTGGCGGCACCGGCGGCCGATTCGGCATTTTTCGCGACTTCGGCGACGGTGGAGGTCATTTCGTTCATGGCGGTGGCGACCTGTTCGGTCTCCTTGCGCTGCTGTTCGACATTGTTACTGCTGTCGTGCGCCACGGTGCTGACCTCCTCGGTGGCCGACGCCAGCTGGGTGGCGGCACTGATCACCTGCTGAATCAGCGCCTCGATCTGCTCGGCCATGTTGTTGAAGCTGGCCGCGATGCTGCGCATTTCATCCTTGCTGTTGATGTCGACGCGCGCGGTCAGATCGCCCCCGGCCAGGAGGGAAGAGGCCTCATCGACCCGGCGGATGTTATCCACCACGGACAGATAGAGCCCGGCAAAGACGTAGAAGACGATTAACAGCACCACCACCACGGTGGCAATGGCCATAAATTCGATCTGCTTGTCTTTCTGGATACGCGAGACAAACAGGCCATCCAGCACCGGCACGATGGCATCGTACAGGGCATAGGATTTGTCGATGGCGTCAGTGGCGCGATCGAAAACCGTCTGGCTGTTGATATTGATGGTATCCGCATTGAGCAATTCCTCACTGAGCAATTGCTCGATACTGTTGACGGCGTCGTTATTCGCTTCCACCGCCGATTTGAGCTGTGCGGCAACTGCCGGATTGGTTTCAAAGGCGGCCTTGAGACCGTTGCGCAGGCTGTGATTATTGTTTTCAATTTCATTGACCAGGATGGACAATTGAATGAATTTGTCCGGTGTAAATTCGCCGGCCGCAGCCACGCCACTGCCCACAGCACGGGATTTGCCCATCGCCTCGGTCAGAGAGAGCAATTTGCTCACCAGGGCATCCCCGAGATAATAACTGTCCAGCACCGGGTCCAGGGTGATCTCGGAACTGTCGGCCACCCGGCTGATCAGAGTCATGATATCGGCCACCAGTTGGGAGTGGGTTTTCAGGCTCTCGGCCGGTTGCATGTCAAAGGCATTGGCCTTGATGTTCTGCCATTGGCGCTGAATCGCGGAGAGCGCGTTACCGGTCTGCAGTTGTTCGCCGAGCCGGGCCTCCACCTGTTCGAGCTGGTTCAGGGCGCTGTCGACCTGATCGCGTTTTTGCAGTATCTGGTTGCGCAGTGTTTCATCGCCATTGAGATAGGCGGCGGTGAGACCGCGATGTTGCTGGATAAACTGGACCGGCTCGCGGGCGGTCTTGATGTAGGCCAGACCGTTACGTTCGTTATGCAAAAAAGCGATTTCATTATCCAGATTGGAGAACAGAATGCTGGTGAGGACGATCAGGGGAATCATCACAACAACGAAGATCAGCCCGAACTTGATCGGATAACGAAACCGGTTCATCAGGTACACGGCGGGGTTAAACAGTGCTTTCATGACAACTCCTTCATATGTGTCGTTGTGGCTCTTCCGGCTGCGAGCAGCGGGGAAACCATGCCCGGATGGGTTGTTGATCCGAGGGTACTTCGGTACAGGATTATTCTGGAGTTATTAGCGGATAGAAGTTGATGATCTTTAGGGACTTTCAACCACTTAATATATAAAGATATTCAACCCCGCTTGAGCAGCAGGTAGATGGCGCCGGTGCCGCCGTCGACCGGGCGGGCGGAGCAGAAGGCCAGTACTTCGTCGCGCTGTTGCAGCCAGTGATTGACGCATTGCTTGAGCACGGGCCGTTTCTGCTGCGAGCCGTGGCCCTTGCCGTGGATGATGCGCACGCAGCGCACCCGGTTTTGCCGGCATTCGGTCAGAAAACCGACGACGGCCTCACGGGCCTCCTCGCGAAACAGGCCGTGCAGGTCCAGCTCGGCCTCGATCGCCAGCTCGCCGCGGCGCAGTTTCTTGACCAGTTTGTGCTGCAGGCCGTCCCGGATAAACAGCAGCTCCTCGCCGGTTTCCAGCTCCTCGGGATGCACGGGATCACAGAGCATTTCCGCCAGCACGGCGGCCTCGTCCAGCTCGCGCTGGCGGGGGCGGGGCGACGGTTTGCGGCGCGGCGGCTTGTGGCGTGGCTCGGCCTGCAGCGGGCGGACATCCTGCACGGCCTCGCGGAACAGATCCTGTTCCTCTTTGCTGGGGACTTTCTTGCTCATGACTGATCGCTAGCGAGCTCGCCGGTTGATGAGGATCCGCCCGCGCCGCGGCGTGTTCAGGAAAATCTAGGCGGGATCGCGCTTATCCGGTATAGTAGGGCCAAATTTACCGCCTATTCAACCACTTCCAACCCAGATGTGAGTTTCTGCAACAGCAATGCGGATACTGTTGAGTAATGATGACGGCTATGAAGCCCCGGGAATCAATACCCTGGCCCAGGCCCTGCAGGATATCGCCGAGATTACCATCGTGGCGCCGGAGCGGGATCGCAGCGGTGCCAGCAATTCCCTGACCCTGGAAATGCCGATCCGGGCCCGCCGCCTGGGGGATAACCTGATCCGGGTCGATGGCACGCCGACCGATTGCGTCCACCTGGCCATCACCGGCCTGCTGGATCACGAACCCGATATGGTGATCTCCGGTATCAATGCCGGCGCCAACATGGGCGATGATGTGCTCTATTCGGGGACCGTGGCCGCCGCCATGGAAGGGCGCTTTCTCGGCCTGCCGGCAGTGGCGGTCTCGCTGGCGGGTAGTGGCCACGGCTTCACCCATTATGAGGCCGCCGCAAAAGTAGCGCGCCAGTTCATCGATCGCCTGGCCAGCGATCCCCTGCCCCCGGACACCATATTGAACATCAACGTGCCGGATATGCCGTTTGAGGAGCTGTCGGGGTATCAGGCCACCCGTCTGGGCCATCGCCATAAGGCCGAGCCGGTGATCAAGGCCGAGGATCCGCGCGGCCGGGATATCTACTGGGTGGGGCCGCCGGGCGCCGAGCAGGATGCCGGGCCGGGCACCGATTTTTACGCGGTGCGCAACGGCTATGTCTCTGTCACACCCATCCAGATCGATCTCACCCGGCATCAGAGCCTGCAGTCGGTGGCCGACTGGCTGGCGAAGTGGGGCGCATGAACAGTCATCTCGGGATCGGCATGACCTCGCAGCGCACCCGCGATCGGCTCATCGAGCGCTTGCGGGACAAGGGCATCGCCAACGAGGCCATCCTCGAGGTCATGCGTTCCACACCACGCCACCTGTTTGTCGACGAAGCGCTCGCCTCGCGTGCCTATGAAGATACCGCCCTGCCGATCGGCAACGGCCAGACCATCTCCCAGCCCTATATTGTCGCGCGCATGACCGAAGTCCTGCTCGGCTCCCACCCGCCGCAGCGGGTTCTGGAAGTGGGCACCGGCTGTGGCTATCAAACCGCCATTCTGGCGCAACTGGTGGAGGAGGTTTTCACCGTGGAGCTTATTGCGCCGCTGCAGCAGCGCGCGCGTAACCTGCTCTACGAACTGGGTCTCCACAATGTGCGCTATCAGCATAGCGACGGTAACTGGGGCTGGAAAAAACACGCGCCCTATGATGGGATTATCGTCACCGCCGCGCCCGAAGCGGTGCCCGAGGAGCTGTTGCAGCAACTGGCCGATGGCGGGCGGCTGGTGATTCCCACCGGCGGGCAGGGCCAGGCCCAGCGCTTGCGCCTGATCACGCGCCAGGACGATGAGTTCAGCGAGACCCGGCTGGAGGCCGTCAGTTTCGTGCCGCTGGTTCAAGGAGATGTATCGTGAAACTGTTTACTGTCCTGTTCGATCGGGTCATGCTGTGGTCCGCCCATCGCCGGGCGCCCGCCTATCTGGCCGGCCTGAGCTTTGCCGAATCCTCGTTTTTTCCCATTCCCCCGGATGTCATGCTGGCGCCCATGGCCCTGGCGAAACCCGAGCGCGCCTGGCATCTTGCGTTGCTGACCACCATCGCCTCGGTACTCGGCGGCATGCTCGGTTATCTAATTGGTATGTTTGCCTTTGAAATGATCGAACCGTTGCTGCACAGTGCGGGGTATTGGGAAAAATATTTGCAGACGCGCGCCTGGTTTGATGAGTGGGGGATCTGGGTGATCTTCATAGCAGGGTTTTCCCCAATACCCTACAAGGTTTTCACTATTACGGCGGGGGTTGTCAGCATGGTGTTTATCCCCTTTGTGATCGCCTCGGCCATCGGGCGCGGGGCGCGCTTTTTCATGGTGGCGGGTCTGATGAGGTGGGGCGGACCGACCATGCACCACACCCTGCGTCAGTATATCGATCGGCTCGGCTGGCTGGTGATCCTGGCCGTGATTGCGGCGTACTTTGTTTTAAATAACGGATGAAACGCGGGGTTATTGGCATCGTTATGGTGGTTGTGGCACTGGCCGGGTGTCGGCCTTTCGTGCATTACGACCCGGATCGCGAGCGTGGCGGCAAGGGTGCCGAGTATACCGTCAGCAAGGGTGACACCCTTTACTCCATCGCCTGGCAACACGGCCATGACTACCGCACGGTGGCGCGCTGGAACGGCATCAGCGCGCCCTATACCATCTATCCCGGCCAGAAAATTCTCATGTATCCCGGGCAGACTGCCACCACGCAAAGCGCGGATAACAGCGATGAAACCCCCGCCAGTACGCAACGATCCCGTCGCAGCACACCGTCACCCGAACCGCCGGACGATAATCGCACACTGGCCTGGCAATGGCCGGTCAACGGGGAGATCGTCAACACCTTTTCGGGCAGTGATCCGGGTAAAAAAGGGCTGGATATTGCTGGCAGAATGGGGCAGTCTGTAAAGGCTGCAGCGGATGGCAAGGTGGTATACAGCGGCAACGGTTTACGCGGTTACGGGAACCTGATAATAATAAAACACAACACCACCTATTTCAGCGCTTACGCCTATAACAGCAAGTTGCACGTCCAGGAGAATGACACGGTCAAATCCGGAGAGCATATTGCCGATATGGGAAATAACGGATCGGGGCCGGCGATGCTGCATTTCGAGATTCGTCGCAACGGTACACCGCAGGACCCGGTCAAGTACTTGCCAAAGAAGGGGTCGTAGTCACGGTAGTCGCCTATGGCTGAGCACGGAGACGATGCAAACAAGATCAAGCGCGATAAGGAAGTCGAGGAAGACCTGGATGCACTTCCCGCACGAGGACGATAATGCGGAAGAACTGGTCATGGGGGACGATGTGGACGATACGGCCACTGCGCCGATCGAGGAACCGCATCGGTATGAGCCCGGCGTGATTCCCGAAGGTCAGCTCGACGCTACCCGTTTATACCTCAGCGAGATCGGCTATTCGCCGTTGCTGACGGCCGAGGAAGAAAAATTCTATTCGCGCAAGGCCCTCAAGGGCGACGCCGCCGCGCGCAAGAAAATGATCGAATCCAACCTGCGCCTGGTGGTCAAGATTGCCCGCCGCTACCTCAACCGCGGGCTCGCGCTGCTGGATCTCATCGAAGAGGGCAACCTCGGCCTGATTCGCGCGGTGGAAAAGTTCGACCCCGAACGCGGTTTTCGTTTCTCCACCTACGCCACCTGGTGGATTCGCCAGACCATCGAGCGGGCCATCATGAACCAGACCCGCACTATCCGGTTGCCGATCCACGTGGTCAAGGAGATCAACATCTATTTGCGTGCCGCCCGGCATCTGTCGCAGACCCTGGATCACGAGCCGACCACCGAAGAGGTCGCCGAGATGCTCGACAAGCCGATCGAAGAGGTGAAAAAAATGCTCGGCCTCAACGAGCGCATCGCCTCGGTCGACTCGCCCATGGGTCACGACGCCGACAACTCCCTGCTCGATGCCATCCCCGACGAGAACAATTCCGATCCGGTCAGCTTGCTGCAGGATGACGACGTCAAGGCCAACATCGAGCAATGGCTGGCCCAGCTCAGCGAAAAACAGCGCGAAGTGGTGGAGCGGCGCTTTGGCCTGCATGGCTATGACGTCGCTACCCTGGAAGAGGTGGGCAACACCATCGGCGTGACCCGCGAGCGGGTACGGCAGATCCAGCTGGAAGCGCTGAAGAAGCTGCGCGACATCCTCGAGAAGGACGGCTTCTCCGTCGACGCCCTGTTCAAATAGGCTCCTTCTCTCCTTATTTATTCCCTCCCCTGCAAGGGGAGGGTCAGGGAGGGTGATCAAGCATCCAGTCTTTATCTAAATGTTCGCTCTTCGGGTGGACTGTATCTTGAAAGCAGGCTCTCGCGCCTGATGTTTTATTCCCTCCCCTGCAAGGGGAGGGTCAGGGAGGGGTGATCAGGCATCCAGCTTCTATCTAAATGATCGCCCTGCGGGCGGCCTGTATCCTGAAAGCGGGCTCTCGCGCCTGATGTTTTATTCCCTCCCCTGCAAGGGGAGGGTCAGGGAGGGGTGATCAGGCATCCAGCTTCTATCTAAATGATCGCCCTGCGGGCGGCCTGTATCCTGAAAGCGGGCTCTCGCACCTCATGTTTTATTCCCTCCCCTTCAAGGGGAGGGTCAGGGAGGGGTGATCAAATCCCAACCTATCCAATATGTGCGCCCTGCGGGCGAGCCGGATTTTGAAAGCGCTGACCCGCCAGCGCGCCTCGGGTTCATTTCGTTGTTACGCGACAACGAAACGAACCAAAGGAAACGCGCCCGAAAGACGCCGCCGGTATCGCAATTTACCAATTGCGATACCGGTTCCCTGCGCTTCTCGCTCCAGTCGGAGCTCGCCCGACGGCACGTCCCTGTGCCGACGGGCGAGTGCGCGCGTCCATGCGCGCACCCTTCGGGCTATTCCTCCTTCCGCTGCGATGCTCGGCGGCGTCTGACGGGATAAAACCCGGCTAGTGATAGTTCGGGAAAACCCTGATATTGCAGGAAAAAATCGTGTGTCCTGCGTCGAAAAATCATGGGATGCTTGCTAGGATTAGGGGTAATTGGGAAATATTCAGACAACTGTTCGTATTTGCAGTTTTATCCGGATTTAGGCGAACGGCCGCCTAATACCGCAAATTACGAACGGCCGTCTATTTAACTGTTATAGCGTATGAATGAGACACACTTGCATGAAAATCCGAAGCGTACGACGCCTATAGGAATGGCTCGTTATTCCGCGGATTTCTTTGAGGCGGCGCTAGCTGCAGACGACAAGATGGGCATGAAGAAAGGCTACGAAATAACAGCGCCAGTTCCTGTCATGTTCCTTGTTGGTCAGTCCATCGAGCTAATACTAAAAGCGTATCTTTTGCACAAAGGGGTTTCTCTTCGAAAGCTACGCCAGAAATATGGCCATGTTTTGCATCGATGCCTCCGGAAAGCTAAAGAACTGGGGCTTTTGGAAATCGTGGATTTATCTGAAGAAGATCAAGAAATGATCGAAATATTGGATGAGCTGTATTCATCGAAGCAGTTGCAATATATCGTAAGCGGAGCGAAAACGTACCCGGTATTCGGGCCGTTGGAGGCGGTTTGTCGGAAGCTAATAACCTCTGTCGGGCCTGAGGTCGGTTATGTTCCTAGAAATATCCGGTCAGCGCTATAATCGGGTAGCCGGGGGTATCTAACCCCCAGCCCCCACAACACCCTGCATGCGGGTCCGCACAGGGCGTTTCACCGGGAATGGTGAAGCGTGATCCATCCATCGCGCAGTGATGCCAGTCCCTCGGCTTTCAGGTAGTCATTGGACAATGCCTGCTGAATACCCGGCGTCTTCGAGCTGCGCCAGGGTCCTTTGCTGGTGATGCCGCACGCGACGGCCGACTGTACGTGAACACCCAACTTCATCAGGTTCCTGACTTTGGTGCGTGGTTTGCGCCACTGTCGCCAGTAAGCCATCCGAACGCGGCGGCGGATCCAGTGATCCAGATCGCAGCAGCGTTGATAGCCGGTGGCGATGCCAAAGTAGTTGATCCAGCCCCGAAGGTACTGGCTTACCTTGAAAAGCTGATAGTGCATCGACACACCCCAGTTCCGGTTCGTCAGTTCCCGGATACGTTGCTTGAACTTGCGCAGCGTGTCCGGGTGCCAATGGATCTGGGTTCCCTTGAAGGTAAAGCCCAGGAACTTGCTGTCATTGGTTCTGACAACCCGGCTCTTGGCCGTGTTGACCGTCAGTTTCAGGCGGTGTTCGAGGAAGTGGCTGATGCTGGCCAGCACCCGGTCGCCCGCGCGGCGGCTGTTCACCACGATGGTGAAGTCGTCCGCGTAGCGGGCAAACCGATGGCCCCGCCGTTCCAGTTCTTTATCCAGTGGATCGAGCATGATGTTGGCCAGCAGAGGTGACAACGGGCCACCCTGTGGTACACCTTCGCGACTCTCCAGATAGAGCTGGTTATCGATAATCCCAGCTCGCAGATACCGGGCAATCAGTCCCAGCAAACGCTTGTCCCGAACCTTGCGGCCCAGGTGCGTCATCAGCAGGTCGTGATTGACCCGGTCGAAGAACTTCGACAGGTCCACATCCACCGCAAAGCGTTTCCCTTCCTTGAGGATGCTTTGCACCCGTCGCACCGCCTGGTGCGCGTTCCGCCCCGGACGGAAGCCGTAGCTGTCCGCTGAGAATCCCGGGTCGAATAGGGGCATCAGGATCTGGGCAATGGCTTGCTGAATCACTCGGTCTGTCACCGTCGGAATGCCAAGCTGGCGCTTGCCTCCGTCCGGCTTGTCGATCTCAACCCGCCTCACCGGCGCTGGTTGATAATCGCCCGAGCGAATCGACTGCTCGACCACGCTCCAGTGGCCAGCCTTTACCCAGGCAGGAAACTCATCGATGGTCATACCATCGATACCCGCCGCTCCCTTGTTGGCTCGAACCTGCTTCCAGGCTTGTTGGAGATTAGCCCGTTGCAGGACAGCATCGAGTAGATCATCACTAAAGGCTGGCTTCGTGACCGTACGCTGAGCCACGTCACTGCCGGACGGCATTCGTGTGTTCAAGTCGGTCAAGGCTCCTCCTTTATTCCCGGTGTTAGGCCCTTCACCCTGTCCCGACCATTACGACGGGCGTTTGGCTACTATGGCCGTTGCTGACTTCTGCTCAATCACCGCCAGGGTTACCCCTGGCGGCGCTATCGGTGGCCATCTCGTTCGCTCGCAACCGCCGATGGCAACGGCTGCGCCCAGGCTTGATCGACCAGTGGCCTGACTGGTTCATTGACCGATCGCTCGTTGAGCAGATCTCCCCAGATAAGGACATGAACTTTCCCTGCATAGCTGCATCATTTACGGTGGCCGTTAGATCACATGGCTTCGTCGTCTTGTGCCAACTCGCCTTCGGCCTACGCCTCGTATGATGTTCTTGTTCATCAGCTCGCAGTTTTGCTAGCGGCTTCCTCCAGACCGCTCCTCGCGGATCGGCCCTTGCCATTCGCTAGTGGTTCGCGTTCAATCGGGGGAAACCCGATGAACGGTGATCTTCCCACAGGGGACTTTCACCCCATTAGTTCATGCCCATGCTGGGCGTACACAATCACATTAACGTTGCTCCCTACGGTCGCCGGACCTCGCTGGCGCTCGGCCGGTTATGTGTGCGTTAGCCGCAACCCGAACAATTTGCTGAGTGATTTTATGTGAGAGAGCCTAAATGGGCACTGATCGAAGATTGTTACCAGGAGATGAGGTAGAAGCGATTTTTCTACCGGCAATTCCGGCGACAGTATACCTATTTCCAAGACTGAAACTTGGCTGAGCTTTATAACATAACAAAGGCATGTCAGTGCTATCGAACGAACTTGAAGACTATCTCCACGAACACATCCCGCAATCAAAGGCGATGGCGGTGTCGGGAATTCCGGGGACGGTATACCTATTTAAACGTTAGAAGGAACTTACTTGCTTCCCAATGAACTCGAACACTATCTCCACGAACACATCCCGCTGTCGAAGGCGATGGCGGTGTCGGTTGTGGTCGCGAATCAGGATGAGGTGGTGTTGAGTGCGCCGCTGGCGCCGAATATTAATCATCGTGAGACGGTATTCGGTGGCAGTGCCTCGGCGGTGGCGACGCTGGCGGCCTGGTCGTTGTTGCATCTCCGGCTTCGGGCCGAGGGCTTTTCGAGTCGGCTGGTGATTCAGCGCAATACGATGGAGTATGATTTGCCGATTGACGGGGCGTTTACGGCGCGGGCGTCGGTGGATCAGGTGACGGACTGGTCGCGCTTTATCCGTATGTTGTCACGCAAAGGCAGGGCCAGGATCCGTGTTGCGTCAGTGCTTGAATACAACGGACAGGTGGCCGGGCGGTTCTGTGGCGAGTTTGTGGCGCTGGGTGCGGGACAAGCAATGGTTAATGATGCGAGTTGAATAATCCATGGACGTGAGTATCCCGACAGTTCTCAAGGCGTTGTCCTCCGCGGGCACGGCGATGAAGGAGTTTGGTGCCTGGAAGGCGCGGGCGCGCGGGGATGAACGGGCGTTGATCGCCGAGCTGAAGAATAACCTGCATTATCTGGATCTGGTGGCCGAAGACGGGGTGGCTTTGCGGGAGGTGGTTGGCAAGTTGTCAGTGACGGAATATAAAAAACTGGCCAATCGAGGTTTCAATTTCGAAACCATCAAGAAAAAGTCGATTGATAACTATCCATCACTGGCCGGCACGGATCTGGCTGCCTGGCCGGGCAAGCGGACCAGTGAGCTGATCGAGTCGATCTACGACAAAATCAACGAACTGCAAATCAAGTTCCCCTACGTGGAGAAGAACCAGAATTACCGCTGGGGTGCGCGGGTGAACAATATACGCAAGCGGATCTGGCTGTTGCTGCGACATGTTAAGAAATAAATATGTATACCGAATGGTTTCACTTTCGGTTAGTTTTTGATGGGGCTCGCTGCAATCGTCGGCGGGGTAATCTTTGCGCGAATCTGGTGCGAGCTGTTAATCGTGCTGTTCAAAATCCATGAAAATATAAAAACGATTGCCATCTCCGTATCGGCAGAGGCGTAACGCAGGCTAAAGCCAGCGTGACCTACAGGGCAGACGGTTACCGTTCTAAAATGGTTGAGAGACGCCGGCAAAATGCGGTTCGATAATACGATTTTCACCGCAGAGACGCAGGTTCGGTAACAATGTTGAATTTTAAATGTTGAATTTTGAATTGCACGGAACACTGCCATTCAAAATTATCTCTTCGCGTCCTTTGCGCCTTTGCGATCTCCGCGTTCTTTCCAGAGGACATGAAAAGAGTCTTCAGCGGCGTAGGTCAGGTTGCGTGCAGCGTACCTGACATTCTCCGTATCGGCAGAGGCGTCACGCAGGCTAACGCCAGCGTGACCTACAGGGCTTATCGACACTGCCATTCAAAATTCATAATTCATAATTCAACATTCAAAATTATCTCTTTGCGTTCTCTGCGCGATGTACAGGGGTGTACAAGTGTCGCGGGAGGCAGGATGCCGGGAGCGACCCTCTGCGAACTCCGCGTGATTTACTAGAGAGCCGGAAAAGAGTTCAGATCATCATCAACGCCGCGACGACGTTACGTCCTTCGGCGACCAGGATGTTGAAGGTTCGGCAGGCGGCGGCGGTGTCCATGACTTCCAGGCCGACGCCGGCTTGCTGGACCCGGGCCATGGTCTCGCCGTTGGGGAAGCGCAGCTGCGCGCCGGTGCCGAGCAGGATCAGTTCCGGTTCGTAGGCGAGCAGGGTGGTGAGGTGTTCGGGTTGCAGTTCATCGTAGGTTTGCGGTGCCCAGTCGCAGGTGAGTTGTTCGCGGCTGATGATGAAGCTGTCGTTGAATTCGGCGTTGCCTTCTTCGTCCTGTTCGATATTGACCACCCCGCGCAGGGGATGCCACGGCGGAATGACCACGGTGACCCGCCCGGTATCGTAAGCGCGGATGGTGAGTCCGCCGACCTGTTCGAGACTGAATTTCATCCGGATTCCTGTTACGGGCAGTAGGCTTGCTGCGACAGCTTCGGTCAGGGTCGGGCGCGGCGTCAAGTCCGCTGTTCGATCGTGGGCTAAGTCCCTGAAATTTACGGGAACATTGACAGTCTACCGGCGAACCCGTTAATGTTACCCGCTTTGCGACGAGACGGGGCAGGCGCGCGGGCCCCGGGCCATTAACCCTTTATTCTTATCGGATTGCCCACTTGATAGACGATTTTCCGAGAATCAAACGGCTGCCGCCGTATGTCTTTAATATTGTTGGTGAATTGAAGGCGGCGGCCCGGGCCCGTGGCGAGGACATCATCGACTTCGGCATGGGCAATCCCGATCAGCCGACCCCGCAACACATCGTCGACAAGCTGGTCGAGGTGGCCCAGCGCCCGGATACCCATCGCTATTCCCTGTCGCGCGGTATCCCGCGCCTGCGCCGGGCCATCTGCCGCTGGTACCAGCAGCGCTTCGATGTGGACCTGGATCCCGATTCGGAAGCCATTGTCACCATCGGTTCCAAGGAGGGGCTGGCCCACCTGGCGCTGGCCACGGTCGGGCCGGGCGACGCGGTACTGGTCCCCAATCCGGCCTATCCCATCCATCCCTACGGTTTTATTATCGCCGGCGCCGATATTCGTCATGTGCCGCTGGTGCCGGGCGTCGACTTCTTCGAGGGGCTGGAGAAGGCGATCAAGGATTCCTGGCCCAAGCCCAAGATGCTGGTGCTGAATTTCCCCGGCAATCCGACCACCCAGTGTGTGGATCTCGACTTTTTCGAGAAGGTGGTGGAGATCGCCCGCGAACACCAGATCTGGGTGGTGCACGATATCGCCTATGCCGACATCGTCTTCGATGGTTACAAGGCCC
This sequence comes from Thiohalophilus sp., assembly GCF_034521165.1. NCBI lineage: Bacteria > Pseudomonadati > Pseudomonadota > Gammaproteobacteria > Thiohalomonadales > Thiohalophilaceae > Thiohalophilus > Thiohalophilus sp. Next base: position 183,754 of record NZ_JAXHMV010000014.1, on the reverse strand, counting down.
CGTCGATCCTGCAGGTCAACGGCGCCAAGGACGTGGCGGTGGAGTTTTACTCCCTCTCCAAGAGTTACAACATGCCCGGCTGGCGGGTCGGCTTCATGGTCGGCAACCCGACCCTGGTGGCGGCGCTCGCGCGGATGAAATCCTATCTCGATTACGGCATGTTCACGCCGATCCAGGTGGCCTCGATCTCCGCGCTGGAAGGGCCGCAGGATTGCGTGACGGAAATTGTCGAGCGTTATCGTTCCCGGCGCGATGTGCTCTGTGACGGGCTCAAATCCGTGGGCTGGGAAATCGAAAAACCCAAAGGCACCATGTTTGTCTGGGCGCCGATCCCGGAGGAATACAAAGAGATCGGCTCGCTGGAATTTTCAAAATTACTGTTACAGGAAGCCAAGGTGGCGGCGTCGCCCGGCATCGGTTTCGGGGATTATGGCGACGATCATGTGCGTTTCGGCTTGATCGAAAACGAACATCGTACGCGTCAGGCGATCCGCGGCATCCGGGATATGCTGCGCCGGGATCCCGATGAACTCAAGAAACAGGCCTCCGGCAAATAATCATAAAGAGGAAGCAAGTCAGTGGAAGCGGTTAAAGTAGGATTGTTGGGATTGGGCACCGTCGGCGGCGGGACCGTGAATGTATTGCAGCGCAACGCGGGCGAGATTGCCCGACGTGCCGGTCGTGGTATCCGGATTACCCATGCCGCGGCACGGGATCTGGACAAGCCGCGCATTTGCGACACCAGCGGGATCGAGCTGACGACCGATCCCCTGGAGGTCGTCAATAATCCCGAGATCGAGATCGTCATCGAGCTGATCGGCGGTGATGGCCTGGCCAAAGATCTGGTCATGCAGGCGATCGAGCAGGGCAAGCACGTGGTTACCGCCAACAAGGCGCTGATCGCCAAGCACGGCAACGAAATTTTCGCCGCGGCGCAGAAAAAGGGCGTGATGGTGGCCTTCGAGGCCGCCGTGGCCGGTGGCATTCCTATTATAAAGGCGATCCGCGAAGGGCTGGCCGGTAACCAGATCCAGTGGCTGGCCGGGATCATCAACGGCACCGGTAACTTCATTCTTACCGAGATGCGTGACAAGGGCCGTGAGTTCGAGGATGTACTCAAAGAGGCGCAGGAACTGGGTTATGCCGAGGCCGATCCCACCTTCGACGTGGAAGGTATCGATGCGGCGCACAAACTGACGATTCTCTCGTCGATCGCGTTCGGTATTCCGTTGCAGTTCGAGGCGACCTATACCGAGGGCATCAGTAACATCACCCGCGAGGATGTGGCCTATGCCGAGGAGCTGGGTTATCGCATCAAACACCTGGGCCTGACCCGCCGCACCGACAAGGGCGTCGAGCTGCGCGTGCATCCGACCCTGATTCCCGAGCGTCGCCTGATTGCCAACGTGGATGGCGTGATGAACGCCGTGCTGGTGATGGGCGATGCCGTCGGCCCCACCCTGTATTATGGTGCCGGTGCCGGCGACGAGCCCACCGCTTCGGCCGTGGTTGCCGATCTGGTCGACGTGGTGCGCGTCCTGACCACCGATCCCGAAAATCGCGTGCCCCACCTGGCCTTCCAGCCCGATGCAATCACCGATCTGCCGATTCTCGATATCGCGGAGGTCGAAACGGCCTATTACCTGCGCATGCAGGCCGAGGACAAATCCGGCGTCCTGGCCGAAGTGACCCGCATCCTGGGCGAACGCGATATCAGCATCGAAGCCATTATCCAGAAAGAACCGATGGAAGGCTCCGACAAGGCCAACGTCATCATGCTGACCCATGTGGTGCGCGAGAGCAAAATGAACGAAGCGATCGAAAAGATCGAAGCCATGAACGCGATCCACGGCAACGTGACCCGCATCCGCGTCGAATCGCTGAAGGCGTGAGGGCGTTAGTGCGTTATAGAACGCAGCGCAGAGCGCGCAAAGGCGTCAGCGACAGCAAATGAGACGTATTATTTATGGAATAATACGACCTCACGACCTTACGCTCGCACGACAGACATTGAATATTATCAGTTCAAATTGGTTAATTAACTCTGCGACCTTTGCATCTCATGCTGCTCTGCGTTAAAAGTATTTTCTGAGAGAAATCGCAACGATGCCATTTCGTACCCGTTATACCGGTTTAATTGACAAGTACCGCGACCGCCTGCCGGTGCATGATGACACGCGCATCATCAGCCTGGGCGAGGGCAATACGCCGCTGATTCGGCTGAATAACATTCCCAGGGTACTGGGCAAGGACGTGGATATCTACGTCAAGTACGAAGGCCTCAATCCGACCGGCTCGTTCAAGGATCGCGGCATGACCATGGCGGTGACCAAGGCGGTGGAAGAGGGCAGCAAGGCCATCATCTGCGCTTCCACCGGGAATACTTCCGCGGCCGCCGCGGCCTATGCCGCGCGCGCCGGGATTACCGCGTTTGTCCTGATTCCCGACGGCAAGATCGCGCTGGGCAAGCTGGCCCAGGCGATGATGCACGGTGCCACGGTTATCCAGATCAAGGGGAACTTCGATAAAGGGATGCAACTGGTCAAAGAGGTTGCGACCGAAGCCCCGGTTACGATTGTTAACTCGATCAATCCTTATCGCCTGCAGGGACAGAAGACCGCGGCGTTCGAGATTGTCGAGGAGTTGGGTCGGGCACCGGATTTCCATTGTATTCCGGTGGGTAATGCCGGCAATATAACAGCACACTGGATCGGCTATTGCGAGTATTCCTCGGCCTCGGGCGATCATGTTACCGGGGCATGTTCCTTCTGTCATGGCCACTGCAAGTATGCCGGGGGCGCCGTCGTCGGCAACCGTCCGACGATGGTCGGTTATCAGGCTGCCGGCAGTGCGCCGTTTATGCGTGGCAAGATGGTGGATGATCCCGATACCCTGGCCACCGCGATTCGCATTGGCCACCCGCAGAGCTGGGACATGGCCTGGAAGGTCAAGGAAGAGTCCGGTGGCTGGTTCGATGAATGCAGCGATGATGAAATCCTGGCCGCACAGAAACTGCTGGCGGAAAAGGAAGGCGTGTTCTGTGAACCCGCTTCAGCCACCTCGCTGGCCGGTGCCATGCGTGATATCACCAGCGGCAAGATCCCCGAGGGAAGTACCATCGTCTGCACCCTGACCGGCCATGGACTGAAAGATCCCGATATCGCCATCCAGCAAAGCACGCCGGTGCAGGCCGTCGATGCCACGCTCGAAGAAGTGAAGAAGGCGATACTGGCGAATATGGAATAAAGAAAGTTGGCATGAAAAAATAGTGCTTAGTGCTTAGTGCTTAGTGCTTAGTGCTTAGTGCTTAGTGCTTAGTGCTTAGTACTCAGAACTCAGAACTCAGAACTCAGAACTCAGAACTCAGAACTCAGAACTAAGAAATGTGTAGAGCACACTCTACTTTTCAACGAATATCTGTGGAGTATGCATAGTCCCCATGACGGACTGTCACATTACAGTCTATGTTCCCGGATTACTGGGGCCGCAGCCGGTGTTGTCGCAACTGTCTTCTGCCGAGTTGCCGGACTTCACCGTACTGGAGAAGGCGCTCTCCCGCGCTGATATAAAACCCGATCCGATTAACGACGCTTACGCCGGCCTGTTTCAGCTGTTCGGTATCGAGCCCGATTCAACCGGCGATTATCCCGCCGCCGCCGTTTGTCAGTCGGTGCAGCAGCTTCAACTGGACAACTTTTGTCTGCGGGCCGATCCGGTCCATCTGCAGGCGGATATGACCAGTGCTGTGCTGCGGGGTCATCAGGAATTGCGTCTGGATAGCGATGAGGCGCAACAGCTTGTCGACAGTATCAATCAACATCTTCACCAGGACGGCCTGCAACTGGTCATGGGGCAACCCCATCACTGGTACCTGAGTTTGCCCGAAGCCCCCGGACTTCAGACCTCGCCCCTGCCGTCAGTTCTTCTGCAGGATATCAATCCCCATCTGCCGCGTGGTGACTCGGCGGCCGACTGGCGCCGGTTGATGAATGAAGTGCAGATGCTGCTGTACGATCACCCGGTCAATCAGCAACGCGAGGCCGAAGGGCGCCTGACGGTGAACAGCCTGTGGCTGTGGGGTGGGGGCCATCGGCCTGATACAGCCTCTGTCCACTGGCAACAGGTCTATACTGACGACTGGCTGTTCGACGCGCTGGCCCGCTTTCATGCTGTCGCCAGCGAGGATTTGCCCGAATCGGTCGAGACTGTGCTGCAGGATTGCCATGGCGAGGTTTTGCTCGATATCGAGGATTGCCTGCAACCCCTGCGCCAGCAGGATCCCTTCGCCTGGGTGGGTGCCGTCGAACAGTTTCAAAACCGGTGGCTGCAACCCTTGCTGGAAGGATTACGGAAAAAACGTTATCAGCGTCTGACGCTGTTGCCGGCCAACGGCCAGCGCTATCAATTAACCCGGCACACGTTACGACGCTGGTGGCGCCGCCGCCGGCCGCTGACAAAGTGGGTGAGCGATGGCGCTTGAACAACATATCCGGCGCCGCCCGTTGCCGGATGAGCTGCCGCCACTGTCGGCGGACCTGCATCCGGTTCTGGCGCGGGTATTTGCCGCGCGGGCAGTGCGCGATCCCGACGAGCTGCAATACGAGCTGCAAAAGCTGTTGCCCTATCAACAGCTCAAGGATATCGATCGTGCCGTCGATCTGTTAATCGAGGCGTTGCAACAACAGCAACGGGTTTTGATCGTCGGGGACTTCGATGCCGACGGTGCGACCAGTACTGCGCTGGCCGTTGCCGCCTTGCAGGCGATCGGCCTTAAACAGATCGATTACCTGGTACCCAACCGCTTCAAGTTCGGTTATGGCCTCACCCCCGAAATCGTCGAGGTGGCCCGCGAGTATCAGCCGGATCTGATCATCACCGTGGACAACGGCATTGCCAGTCTCAGTGGGGTGGAGGCGGCCAACGCGCAGGGCATCAAAGTGTTAATCACCGATCATCACCTGGCCGCCGAGCAATTACCGGCGGCCGAGGCGATCCTCAACCCCAATCAGCCGGACGATACGTTCCCCAGCAAGGCACTGCCCGGCGTCGGGGTAATGTTCTATCTGTTGATGGCGTTGCGCGCGCGATTGCGCGAGCTCGACTGGTTCGAACAGCAGGGCATTGAACAACCCAACCTGGCGCAGTACCTGGATCTGGTCGCGCTGGGCACGGTGGCCGATCTGGTGCCGCTGGATCGCAACAACCGCATCCTGGTGGCGCAGGGGCTGGCGCGGCTGCGCGCCGGTCAGGCGCGTCCGGGGATTCGCGCGTTGATCGAAGTGGCCGGGCGGACGGCCGAGCGGCTGAGCGCCAGCGATATCGGTTTTTTTATCGCCCCGCGTCTCAACGCGGCCGGGCGCATGGATGACATGTCCCACGGCATCGAATGCCTGCTGGCGGAGAATGAACAAAAAGCACGCGAGCTGGCGCAACAACTGGACAATCTGAATCGCGAGCGGCGCGGTGTCGAGGCGACGATGAAGCAGGATGCCCTGCAGCTGCTGGACAACATGCAGCTGGACGAGCAGAACCTGCCGCACGGACTCTGTCTGTTCGACGAGAACTGGCACGAAGGGGTGGTCGGGATTCTGGCCTCGCGGGTCAAGGAACAGGTGCATCGCCCGGTGATCGCCTTCGCCGCCACCGCCAATGGCGAGATCAAGGGCTCGGCCCGCTCGGTGCGCGGCCTGCATATTCGCGATGCGCTGGATGCCGTCGCCACCCGCCATCCCGATCTGATCAGCCGGTTCGGCGGCCATGCTATGGCTGCCGGCCTGAGCCTGCCGCGGGAGAATTTCGAGCCGTTTGCCGCCGCCTTCGATGCCGAGGTGCGTCGCCACCTGGATGACGCCGAGCTGTGCGGTGAGCATTTCAGCGACGGGCCGCTGGCGGCCGACGAGATGACCCTGGCGCTGGCCGAGGCGATCCGCCAGGCCGGCCCCTGGGGGCAGGGTTTCGAGGAGCCGCTGTTCGATGGCGAGTTCGAGCTGGTGCAGCGGCGTATCGTCGGCGAGCATCATCTGAAAATGGTGTTACGCCATCCCGAGGCCCCGGATCGGGTGTTCGACGCCATCGCCTTCAATCACGTGGACGACGACTGGCCGGTCGGGGTGAGCCGGGTTGAGCTCGTCTATCAGCTGGACGTCAACGAGTACCGCGGCCAGCGCAGCCTGCAACTGCTGGTGCGCTATCTGCGTCCGCTCGCCTGAATCACTGTTCCGCAGAGGGGGTAGGTCCGGTGGCGCGCCGCGCTACCTGACATTCTGCGTATCGGCAGGGTGTCACGCAGGCTAACGTCAGCGTGACCTGCAGGATGAGCCAGAGTATGAGGGGGGCACGAATTTAGTAAAAAAGCCAGGGGACGAGTTACGCGGGAGGAAGACCAGAATCTGTAGGAGCGACTGCGCCGCGATAGACGTCTCTATGTTGCACGGCCTGTCGCGCCCGAGGCGGCTCCTACCTCACTGTCAACTGATTGCCTCACCTACACCAGGACCCAGAACCTATCAGCGTCCGCTCGCGTAGATTCCGCCTATCGCCTGGATCCCTGCCATCGCCAAGATCAGGGAATTCGTGTATCATACGCGCTTCACATTTTCCGGTGGTTTATCAGTATGTTGGAAGTCAACGCAATCCAGACCCGTATCAAGGACATGCAAGGGCGACTCGAAGCCCTGAGGGGGTATCTTTGACTTCGATACCAGGCGTGAACGGCTGGACGAGGTCACCCGGGAGCTGGAAGACCCGGATATCTGGAACAATCCTGACTATGCCCAGGAACTGGGTCGCGAACGCGCGCGCCTGGAAAAAATCGTTGAAACCATCACCACACTGACCCAACGGCTCGACGACGCCGACGAGCTGCTGGAGATGGCGGTCGAGGAACAGGATGAAGAGGCCATCAACTCGGTCATCGCCGATCTCGACAACCAGGAAAAAAGCCTCGAACAGCTGGAATTCCAGCGCATGTTCTCCGGGCAGATGGACGACAAGAACGCCTTCATGGACATCCAGGCCGGCTCCGGTGGCACCGAGGCGCAGGACTGGGCCAATATCCTGTTGCGCATGTACCTGCGCTGGGGTGAGAACGCCGGCTTTACCACCGAACTGATTGAAGTCTCCGAAGGCGAAGTGGCCGGCATCAAAAGCGCCACGGTCAAGTTCAGCGGTGAATACGCCTACGGCTGGCTGCGCACCGAAACCGGTGTGCATCGGCTGGTGCGCAAATCGCCGTTCGATTCGGGCAATCGCCGTCACACCTCCTTTGCCTCGGTGTTCGTTTATCCCGAAGTCGACGAGTCGATCGAGGTCGATATCAACCCGGCGGATTTACGCATCGATACCTACCGCGCCTCCGGCGCCGGCGGCCAGCACGTCAACCGCACCGACTCGGCGGTGCGCATTACCCACATGCCCTCCGGCATCGTGGTGCAGTGCCAGAGCGGGCGTTCCCAGCATCAGAATAAAGATCATGCGATGAACCAGCTCCGGGCCAAGCTGTACGAGATGGAGCTGCAAAAACAGACCACCGAACGACAGGCACTGGAAGATTCCAAATCCGACATCGGCTGGGGCAGCCAGATCCGTTCCTACGTGCTGGACCAGTCCCGCATCAAGGACCTGCGCACCGGCGTCGAATCCAGCAACACCCAGGCCGTCCTCGACGGCGATCTGAACCAGTTCGTCGAGGCCAGCCTGAAAAGCGGATTATAAATAACAGGGCCGAGGGACGAGTTACGAGTAACGAGGTAAACAAACCGTCATTCCGGCGCATGCCGGAATCCAGTCATTAAACTCAACACGGTCACATGACCGGGATTTAATTACATAATTATGTTTACTTCGTGTCTTGGTGTCTTCGTGGTGAAAACTTTGATCAAAGAGATAACGCATGGCAGATAATAACGAACAGCAACCGGAACAGCCCGTCGACGAGCACAAGCTGATCGCCGAGCGCCGGCGCAAGCTGGCCGAGTTACGCGAGTCCGGGGTGGCGTTTCCCAATGACTTTCGGCGCAATGTGATGGCCGGGGAGCTGCATGCCGAGTACGGCGAGAAGAGCGCCGAAGAGCTGGAAGCCAATCCGGTGCGGGTCAGTGTGGCCGGACGCATGATGCTGCGTCGCATCATGGGCAAGGCGAGCTTCTGTACCCTGCAGGATATGTCGGGTCGCATTCAGCTTTACGTGCGTCGCGATGATCTGCCCGAAGGGATTTATAACGAACAGTTCAAAAAGTGGGATCTGGGCGATATCATCGGGGCGGAAGGCACGCTGATGAAAACCAAGACCGGCGAGTTGTCCATCAAGGCGGACAGCGTTCGCCTGCTGACCAAGTCGCTGCGCCCCTTGCCGGAGAAATTCAAGGGCCTCTCCGATCAGGAGACCCGCTATCGCCAGCGCTATCTCGATCTGATCATGAACGAGGAATCGCGCACCACCTTTCATATCCGCTCGAAGATCATCACCCACATTCGCGAATTTCTGACCCATCGGGGGTTTCTGGAAGTGGAAACGCCGATGATGCAGGTGATCCCCGGCGGCGCTACTGCCAGACCGTTTTCCACTTATCACAATGCACTGGATATGGATCTGTATCTGCGGATTGCGCCGGAACTCTATCTCAAGCGGCTGGTGGTCGGCGGCTTCGAACGGGTGTTTGAGATCAACCGTAACTTCCGTAACGAAGGCCTCTCTACCCGGCACAATCCCGAATTCACCATGCTCGAATTCTACGAAGCCTATGCCGACTACCGCGATCTGATGGATCTCACCGAAGCCATGCTGCGCGATACCGCCCAGACCGTGCTGGGCAAGACCGTCATCACTTATCAGGGTGAGGCGTACGACTTTGGCAAACCCTTCGCGCGCATGAGCGTGAAAGAGTCGATCCTGCATTTCAATCCGGATATCTCGTCTGATGATCTGGACGATTTGGACAGGGCCCGCGCGCATGCCAAACGGCTGGGCGTGGAACTGAAAGCGAGCTATGGCCTGGGCAAGGTGCAGATCGAAATCTTCGAGAAGACCGTCGAGCATCGCCTCAAAGATCCCACCTTCATCACCGCCTATCCGACCGAAGTTTCACCGCTGGCACGGCGCAATGACGACGATCCCTTCGTCACCGATCGCTTCGAATTCTTCGTCGGCGGCCGCGAGATCGCCAACGGTTTCTCCGAGCTCAACGACGCCGAGGACCAGGCCGAACGCTTCCGCCAGCAGGTGGAAGAAAAGGAAGCCGGTGACGAAGAGGCCATGTACTTCGACGAGGACTACGTCACCGCCCTGGAACACGGCATGCCTCCGACCGCGGGTGAGGGCATCGGCATCGACCGCCTGGTGATGCTGTTCACTGACTCCCCCTCGATCCGCGACGTGCTGCTATTCCCGCACATGCGGCCGGATATCGGATGATCTGAGTCTCCCGGGAAAAGCGACAGCGTCCGGACAAGTGTAAAAAAAATCGCCACAAGCCTTCAAATCCTCAAGAACCTGTTTTAGGCTAGTTAAACAGGGAGGGCCTGACAGCCATAGCTATCACACCGGCCCAGTAATAATAACCATCAAAAACAGGACAGGGCATGCAAGGGATTGCCCGGGAAATCAACAGGGATCACTTCCTCTGGGCGGTGGGCAGTTTCTGTCAACTGCATCAGACGCCGTTCGATCCAAAATTGCTCCTGCAGCATTATCCGCCGCCGTACACGCTGGCGAACCTGCAGCAGGGCCTCTATTCCCTGGGTTTCGAGTCGCAGTGGCGGGCTATCCCGGTCGCGGAACTCACGCCACAACATCTCCCGTGCCTGGCGGTCCTGAATATCCCGGCTGACGTTCATCCAGACGCGCCAGCGAAGCGGGAGAAGGATTCCCGGGAGCCGGCCGACAGCCATGCCGGATCGGTGGATCAGCCCGCCGATGCCGAGAGCAACCCGCCAGCCAGACTGGCCCTGATCGCCCGGGTCGACGGCGACAAGCTGGTCTATTTCGAGGCCGGCACCGATACCCCTCAAACCATCGCAGTCAACGACGTTGCCGCTGCCTTCGAGCCCGAGCTGTTGCTGGTGAAACCGCGCCAGCAGGCCGCGCCCGAGGACGAACTGGACCGCGAGCCGGCGAAATTCGGCTTCAAATGGTTTGTGCCCGAGGTGCTGCGGCACAAGACGATCTGGCGGGATGTGCTGCTGGCCTCCCTGGCCATTCAGTTGATGGCCCTGGCCACGCCATTGTTTACCCAGGTCATCATCGACAAGGTCATCGTCCATCATGCCCTGAACACGCTGCTGGTGATCGGCTTCGGCCTGCTAATGTTTATGCTGTTTACCGCCGCCATGACCTGGGCCAGGCAGTACCTCGTCCTGCATACCGGCAACCGCATCGACGCCGTGCTGGGCAGCAAGGTGTTCAGCCACCTGTTCAGCCTGCCGATGCGCTATTTCGAGAAACGGCCCACCGGCACGCTGGTGGCGCGTATCCAGGGTATCGAGACCATCCGCGAGTTCATTACCGGCGCGGCGGTGACCCTGCTTCTCGATTTCCCGTTCCTGTTCATCTTCCTCGCTATCATGTTCTATTACAGCTGGCAGCTGACGCTTATCGTGCTGGGGATCCTGACGGCGATCGCGACCATCAGCATTCTGATCACCCCGGTGCTGCGCGAGCGGCTCAACAAGCAGTTCCAGCTCGGGGCGCGCAATCAGGCCTTTGTCACCGAGTACATCAATGGTATGGAGACGGTCAAATCCCTGCAGATGGAGCCGCAACTCAGGAACCGCTATGGCGATTACCTGCGCACCTTTCTGTCAGCCAGTTTCAATACCCGCAAGTTGTCCAACACCTATAATGTCGCTGCCAACACCCTCGAGCAGATCCAGACCCTGGCGGTACTCGGGGTGGGGGCCTGGCTGGTGATGACCACCTCGGATTTCACCATCGGCATGCTGATCGCCTTCCAGATGTTCGCCAGCCGCCTGTCGCAGCCGGTGCTGCGCATGGTGGGACTATGGCAGGAGTTCCAGCAAGCCAACATTGCCGTCAAGCGCCTGGGTGATGTCATGGATGCCCCGATTGAACCCTATTCAACCGCCCCGTCGAGGATGGGTAGCGGGAAAGGGCGTATTGCCATCCAGCACCTGAGTTTCCGCTATGGCGATGAGCTGCCCTATCTGTATAAAGATCTTAACCTGGATATCGAAGCCGGCGGCTGTGTCGCCATCATGGGCCCGTCCGGATCCGGCAAGAGCACCCTGGCCAAGCTGCTGCAGGGTTTTTATCAGCCCACAGAAGGGCGCATCCTGATCGACAACTGCGACATCCGCCATCTCAGCGCCAACGAGCTGCGTGACTATTTCGGGGTCGTGCCGCAGGAAACCATGCTGTTCTCCGGCACTATCTACGACAATCTGATCATGGCCAACCCCCATGCCAGCTTCGAGCAGGTGGTGCAGGCCGCGAAAATGGCGGAAATCCACACCACCCTCGAACAGTTACCCCGGGGCTATCAGACCGAGATCGGCGAACACGGCACCGGCCTGTCCGGCGGTCAGAAACAGCGCATGGCCATCGCCCGTGCCATCCTCAAACGCCCCAGGATACTGGTATTCGATGAGGCGACGAGCAATCTCGATCACCACACCGCCGAACAATTTGCCCAGACGATTAACAAGTTAAAAGGCAAGGTCACGATCCTGTTCATAACGCACCACAAACCGAAAGGCCTTATGACGGACGAGGCAGTCATTTTGGGTAATCGGGAAGAAGACGTGCCAGTTGAAAATGCAGTTAAATCAGAACGAGAGACTACGGGTTGTTAATTATTAGTTAATTTCAACATTATATGACGAGACGATATGGATATGAATAAAGCTAGTAAAAATCCGATAACGCCAGGTAACAATTCCGGGTTCAGCGCGATAAAAGTTGTTATTGGCTTTTTTATAGCAATTATCGTAATTGCAATATCTATTGTTGTTTTTTATGAAGGACGCAAGGCTTATTGGGATTATAGAGTTCAGGAAATGTGCGAGGAAGAAGGCGGCGTTAAAGTTTATGAAAGTATTTATTTGCCAAAAAATAAATTCAATGAACTAAGGGCAGCAATATTTTATAATCAATCACGGGAAAGGGCTTGGAGGATTATATCTCTATACCATTGAAGTCATCTTCCGGTATAAATTATCCGGTTTATTACATCTACACGGAGAAAGTTATACGAAAATCCAGGCCTCGTGTTACTAGGTGGGAAGAGAAAATATATAGAAAGAAAAATAATGAAATCGTTGCTGTAATCGTAAAGTTTAAAAGATCCGGTGGTGATTTTCCAAGTCATTCTCATTGTCCGAAGCAGTATTTAGTATACCTCTTCAGAAAATAATGTCTAATCTATAAAGATAGGGAAAGTGTATTCATAATACAGGGAGATTAAAATGCATTTTATATATGAAAAATCAGTTGCTTCACTTGCATCATATGCAAACCTTGTCGAAGGAAATATCCAAGATCAGCTATCTTCATTAGTATCTGAGGATGGATTTGTTCCAAAACAAGCTGAAAAATTCGCAGAACGCTATCCGAATATCGTTACCCAGTATAACGATTCACCCGAGGAGGGTGGCATGGATACGAGTCTTTCTGCAACGGTATTCATGGAAGAGGGTTCTGATAAACTTGCGCTGGCGTTTCGCGGCACGCTTGAACTAAGTGACTGGTCTTCGGGGAATGATATTTTACTGCATGGCGTTGCCTACGAGCAGGTCGTCGCCATGTACAACTGGTGGAAAAGAGTCGCATCCCCTGCTGGACAAAGTGTTTCCCAGTTCGATATCCAGATTTTCCCGCAAGGCGATGATGCTGTTCCTCCTGATGCCGTGCTGCTTTATACCGACGAGCGTGTGATGTCCGGCAGCCCTGCGATCGTCACGGCAGGTCATTATCTTGTCGAAACGGACCAGGCTGACGCGACGGGTGAATTATCCTCCGCATTGGCGGACGATAGTGACCAGAAATTATCCCTCACGGGGCACAGTCTTGGCGGTCATCTCGCCATGGCGTTTGGGGCGATCTTCCCCGATGCCACGGAGAATATTACGGTTTTTAATGCGCCATCGTTCAAGCAGAGTCCAACCAATAAAGCTTTCTTTTTACGCCTGGGTGGTGAATTCCCGGATGGTGATAATACCGTCAATATCACCGCCGACGAAGCGTTGCTTGGCAAGGACCCTTTTATACCAATTGCTGGTATGCACGGCCGACCCGGTGAGAATATTGATATTGCGATTGAGGATCAGTTTTTGTCCGATGAGCCGGATCCCTTTGGCTCCGACAATCATAGTCTGGCGGCACTGACCGACTCCCTTGCAGTTTACGCGACCTTAAGCCAGGCCGATCCTGATCTGAGCCCTGATACCTACAAAACCCTGCTCCATAGCTCGGCTATCGGCACGGCCGCAGGTCTGGAGAACCTGATTGGAAAGTTCGGGCGACTCTTTGACCCTGACCTCGAGATCCCCGAGGCCGGCAACGATTATCGTGACGCGCTGTATCAGACGGTTTATTCCATCCATAACCATGCAGATTATCAGGCGGCGGAAGGCAAAGTGGACGTGGTGTCGCTGGCCGGGATGAGCCGTGACGCGATCGCGACACAGGCAAAAACCGATATTGCCTACCGCTACGCTCTGGTCAACCTGAACCCCTTCGTGGTCCTGGGCGACAACAGTCTCTATGCCAATCACAATGATGATGGTCAATTGGATATCGAGCACTTCAGCGATCAGTACCTGCAGGATCGGGCGGAATTTCTGACAACCTATATCGACCGGGCGATCAACGATATCACCAGCGATAACCCACTTTACAATCCCATGGGGCGTGTTTATCAGGATTTGACGCATGACATTAGCTTCGGTGATCCGACTAATTTCGAATTACCTCGCTATGTCTTCGGTACGGAAGAAGGGGATCAGATAGCCGGTCTGAACGAAAACGACCACCTGTATGGCATGGGACGCGATGATGAGATTATTGGTGGAGCCGGTGAGGATTATATTGAAGGCAACCAGGGGAGCGATATCCTAAGCGGTGGCCTGGACAACGATGAGATCCATGGCGGCAGTGGCAGCGATACGATCCACGGCAATGAACATGATGACGAACTGTATGGTGGAAGAGGCGACGATTTTCTGTATGGCGACTCGGGAGAGGACACCTTAAAAGGCGGTACCGGGACCGATTATCTCTACGGTGGCACCCAGAAGGATGTTCTTGATGGCGGTGCGGATGATGATTACCTCTACGGTGAAGAGGGCAACGATAATCTGGCCGGCAGGGCTGGCAACGACCAGCTCTACGGTGGCGATGGAGTTGATTCGCTGTTTGGCGGGGCGGATGACGACATCCTGTGGGGTGGTGAGAAAGGAGACTATCTTGACGGTGGTGCCGGCCTGGATATTCTCTACGGCGAAGGCGGTAATGACACTCTGATCGGCGATCTGGAAGATGACATCCTGGAGGGTGGCGAGGGGTTTGATACCTATATCGTCACCGGCGAGGGCGGCGGCCATGCCACGCTCAATGACAGCGACGCGAACCGGGTGATCTTCAACGGCACGGCGATCACCTTTGGCTACAAAACCGCTGATAACACCTGGCAGACCCCGGACGGGCAATACACCCTCAGCCAGAACTCCCCCCTGACGATTACCGACAGCGAGGGCAATCGGCTGACCCTTGACGACCCTTCAGGCGATAACTTCGGACTGCGGTTATTCGATCTCGTGTATGACGAGGTGGTCGTTGACGATGACGGTGACCGGGTGGTCGAGCTGGACTCGTCTTTGCCGTACCGCATGGCGCACGGGACGGCCGGCACGGATCTCATTTACGCCAGCTTTTTTGACTCGGGACAGGACGACATCCTGTACGCGGATGGTGACACCACCCTCGATCCGGCGAGTTTTCTGGCCAGCGACAACGGGACCGTGACCGGTCGGCGCGACTGGCTCGTCGCCGGGGGCGGCAATGACGTGGTGTACGGCAATCATGGGAATAGTGTGCTGTATGGCGATCGGAGAATGATTTTCTGACGGGCTGGGCCGGTCAGGATCGCCTGTTCGGCGGACTCTTGAGTGGTAAATATCTATACCAGCTAATCTGTAACTCATCAACTATTTTGAGCCAGGTGCGACGATGAAAAAAACAAATAAAAGTGCGAATGATCCAGAGAGCAGTCTTGGTTTTAGTATTATGAAAGCCATTTTATTTCTTTTTGTGACGACTCTGGTATTTTCTATATCAGTCATCATTTTCTATGAAGGAAGAAAGGCGTATTGGGATTCAAAAGTGGAAGAGCTCTGTCAAAAAAAAGGCGGGGTAAGAATATATGAGAAAGATTCAATCTCGAAAAAGTATGTTGAAAGAGATGGTACAGTTAGCATTCCATTCGAGAAGAATGCTACACAAGAAGATGATTATTGTTTGCGTGTCACAAGAAATTCTATTGTTGATGGCCGGGTATCAGTCGGGGAAACAAAAACTGAATTAATAAGAACGAAAGATAATAAAGTGCTTGCTGAGTTTATTACTTATGGAAGAAGTGGCGGCGACTTTATAGCTCTCTCTCACCCATCATATTATTACTGTAAGACAGATAACAACCCCATTGATTTTATGGTAAGTAAGGTTTTTTTGATAACTGATTAGATAGATTAAAAATAAAGGATTATATAATGACTATATTAAGTATATTTAAAAAATCAGAATTTTCGATTGCCGCATATGCCAATCTTAATGAAGGTACACCTGTCCCTGCCAATCTCATCCAAGAAGGCGATGGGTTAAGTGATTCTCAGGCAATTGATTTCGCGTCAAGTTATTCAATAATAACGCAATATAATGACTCTCCAGAAGAAAGCGGGATAGATACCAGTTTTTCAACAACAATATTTAAAGATAATGCTGGAAACCTTACTATAGGGTTTAGAGGGACTCTGGAATTTATTCAAGATATTGATGATGGCAAGGATATTTATTTTCACGGTGTCGCCTATGAACAGATCGTTGCGATGCATAACTGGTGGAAGCGCGTCGCTACGCAGCCTGGCGAAACAGTCCAGCAGTTCGCTATCCAGTATTTTCATGATGAGGCGCCTGTACCTGATGATGCGGTATTTTTGTATGAAAAGGAAGAAGTAATACTCGATGTTGGTTATGATGCCTCCACCATTCGATATTACCTTGTTGAAACAGATAATGCCGTCGCAACCGGCGATATTAATTCTGTTCTAACCACGGATCCAAATCAGAAAGTCTCGCTGACAGGCCACAGCCTCGGTGGTCATCTGGCCATGGCGTTTGGCGCGCTGTTTCCAGAGGTGACTGAAAATATCACTGTGTTCAATGCACCGTCGTTTAAACAAACTGCGATCAATGAAGCGTTCTTCTCACGCATGGGTGGCGAACTCCCCAGTGGTGACAATACTGTCAATATTGCGGCCGACGAGGCGCTGCTCGATGAGGATCCCTTTGTGCCAATTGCTGGTATGCACGGCCGACCCGGTGAGAATATTGATATTGCGATTGAGGATCAGTTTTTGTCCGATGAGCCGGATCCCTTTGGCTCCTACAACCATAGTATACAAGCGTTAACCTATTCCCTTGCTGTCTATGCGACATTAAGCTTGGCCGCTCCCGATCTCAGCCTTGATACCTACAAAACCCTGCTCCATAGCTCGGCTATCGGCACGGCCGCAGGTCTGGAGAACCTGATTGGAAAGTTCGGGCGACTCTTTGACCCTGACCTCGAGATCCCCGAGGCCGGCAACGATTATCGTGACGCGCTGTATCAGACGGTTTATTCCATCCATAACCATGCAGATTATCAGGCGGCGGAAGGCAAAGTGGACGTGGTGTCGCTGGCCGGGATGAGACGTGACGCGCTCGTGACACAGGCAAAAACCGATATTGCCTACCGCTATGCCCTGGTCAACCTGGATCCCTTTACCCTGATTGGTAATAAATCGAACAGCGTTCGATGGTGTGAAATCGAACTCTGTAGGGTGGCATCATGATTGGCCTGTATGTTCTGGGGCTTGTTCTTCTATGGGTATGGTTGACGTGGCTATTGTTGCGGTATGGCTTGCGCGTGTGGATGCGAGAAAAAGGAAGAAGCGTGTCCAAAAAGGCGTTCGTGAGTTTTATTATTGTGGCCTGGCTCGGAACATCATTTTGGTATGGCGGAGGACGAAAGATTTACTGGGACTGGCGTGTCGATCAGATGTGCGCAGTCGATGGTGGGGTGAGGGTGTATGAGACTGTGACGTTGCCTGGGCATAGGTTCGACAAGTACGGAATTGTGAGAATACCGATAAAGAGAAAAGCAAAATCGGGAGATGAGTACCACTACGAAAGGAATATTTACTATTACCGGGAAGAGAATCCAGCAGTTTGGCGGCTTCATTTCGAGATTTACCGTCGCATGGACAAGAAGTTACTTGGTGAAGCTACTACCTATGCAAGGCGTGGAGGAGATATTCCTGGTTCATGGCATGAATCATCATTTGGATGTGATGGGCAAGCGGATATTGCTGATTTGAAAAAGAAAACTTTTGTTAAGGAAAATTGAGGAGAAAGTCATGGAGCAATTAAAGGTGTATTTCCAGCAAGCTGATTTGGCAATGGCTGCATATGCGAGCTTATCCACTGGTGAGCCTAGCCAAGCCGAACTGATTAGGGTGGGTATGTCTCTGATCCAAGCCGAAGCCTTCGCTTCACATTGGCGCGTTGCTGATCAATTCAACCATGAATCCAGCGGCCTTTCCGCTACGATTTTCGAGGAGGTCTCCAGCGAGCGACGTTATCTGGCGGTTCGCGGTACGGAAGGGCTGTCTGACCTTCAGGATATTTTGACCGATATTGTCGATATCGGATTCTGGGGGTACACCCGAACGCCAGGCGCAGTACAGCGCGCTCAGTGACCAGGTGGACATCTGGCTGGCAGACGGTATCCTGACTTCGGGGTTTACGGTTGCCGGCCACTCCCTGGGCGGTTTTCTTGCGGGAGCCTTGCTGGTGGATTATCCAACGGAAATTGAACATGCGTATTTGTACAATACGCCGGGTATAGGCGGATTGAAAAGTACATTGCAGTTGCTGACAGGCTCTGACGTTGCACCCACACTTGATCTGAGTAAGGTTTCAAATCTGATTGCTGAAACAGGACCGTCATTGGTGGCAGGGCTGGGAGTGGATTGGGGTGTACCGATCCCCGTCTTGATTGAAGACCAGACGCCAAATATTCTTGATAATCACAGAATTATGCATCTTACTGATTCACTCGCAGTACAATCTATGCTTTCCGAACTGTCTGCATCGGAATATCCCGGTGATATAAGAGAGATATTGCGTGCCGCGACTCCCCAGAATGCCATGACATTGGAGACAGTTGTTAACACCGTTGGTGATCTGTTCCAGGTCGGTGTAGAAGTTACCGGGACTGAAAGCGATCCGCGCGATGCGCTGTATCAGAGCGGTTTATGCCATCCAGGACCATGCAGATTATCAGGCGGCGGAAGGCAAAGTGGACGTGGTGTCGCTGGCCGGGATGGGCCGTGACGCGATCGCGACACAGGCCAAAACCGACATCGCCTACCGCTACGCCCTGGTCAACCTGGATCCCTTTACCCTGATTGGTAATAAATCGAACAGCGTTCGATGGTGTGAAATCGAACTCTGTAGGGTGGCATCATGATTGGCCTGTATGTTCTGGGGCTTGTTCTTCTATGGGTATGGTTGACGTGGCTATTGTTGCGGTATGGCTTGCGCGTGTGGATGCGAGAAAAAGGAAGAAGCGTGTCCAAAAAGGCGTTCGTGAGTTTTATTATTGTGGCCTGGCTCGGAACATCATTTTGGTATGGCGGAGGACGAAAGATTTACTGGGACTGGCGTGTCGATCAGATGTGCGCAGTCGATGGTGGGGTGAGGGTGTATGAGACTGTGACGTTGCCTGGGCATAGGTTCGACAAGTACGGAATTGTGAGAATACCGATAAAGAGAAAAGCAAAATCGGGAGATGAGTACCACTACGAAAGGAATATTTACTATTACCGGGAAGAGAATCCAGCAGTTTGGCGGCTTCATTTCGAGATTTACCGTCGCATGGACAAGAAGTTACTTGGTGAAGCTACTACCTATGCAAGGCGTGGAGGAGATATTCCTGGTTCATGGCATGAATCATCATTTGGATGTGATGGGCAAGCGGATATTGCTGATTTGAAAAAGAAAACTTTTGTTAAGGAAAATTGAGGAGAAAGTCATGGAGCAATTAAAGGTGTATTTCCAGCAAGCTGATTTGGCAATGGCTGCATATGCGAGCTTATCCACTGGTGAGCCTAGCCAAGCCGAACTGATTAGGGTGGGTATGTCTCTGATCCAAGCCGAAGCCTTCGCTTCACATTGGCGCGTTGCTGATCAATTCAACCATGAATCCAGCGGCCTTTCCGCTACGATTTTCGAGGAGGTCTCCAGCGAGCGACGTTATCTGGCGGTTCGCGGTACGGAAGGGCTGTCTGACCTTCAGGATATTTTGACCGATATTGTCGATATCGGATTCTGGGGTACACCCGAACGCCAGGCGCAGTACAGCGCGCTCAGTGACCAGGTGGACATCTGGCTGGCAGACGGTATCCTGACTTCGGGGTTTACGGTTGCCGGCCACTCCCTGGGCGGTTTTCTTGCGGGAGCCTTGCTGGTGGATTATCCAACGGAAATTGAACATGCGTATTTGTACAATACGCCGGGTATAGGCGGATTGAAAAGTACATTGCAGTTGCTGACAGGCTCTGACGTTGCACCCACACTTGATCTGAGTAAGGTTTCAAATCTGATTGCTGAAACAGGACCGTCATTGGTGGCAGGGCTGGGAGTGGATTGGGGTGTACCGATCCCCGTCTTGATTGAAGACCAGACGCCAAATATTCTTGATAATCACAGAATTATGCATCTTACTGATTCACTCGCAGTACAATCTATGCTTTCCGAACTGTCTGCATCGGAATATCCCGGTGATATCAAGAGATATTGCGTGCCGCGACTCCCCAGAATGCCATGACATTGGAGACAGTTGTTAACACCGTTGGTGATCTGTTCCAGGTCGGTGTAGAAGTTACCGGGACTGAAAGCGATCCGCGCGATGCGCTGTATCAAGCTATTTATGCCATCCAGGACCATGCAGATTATCAGGGGGCGAAAGGTAATGTGGACGTAGTGTCGCTGGCCGGGATGAGCCGTGACGCGCTCGTGACACAGGCAAAAACCGACATCGCCTACCGCTACGCTCTGGTCAACCTGAACCCCTTCGTGGTCCTGGGCGACAACAGTCTCTATGCCAATCACAATGATGATGGTCAATTGGATATCGAGCACTTCAGCGATCAGTACCTGCAGGATCGGGCGGAATTTCTGACAACCTATATCGACCGGGCGATCAACGATATCACCAGCGATAACCCACTTTACAATCCCATGGGGCGTGTTTATCAGGATTTGACGCATGACATTAGCTTCGGTGATCCGACTAATTTCGAATTACCTCGCTATGTCTTCGGTACGGAAGAAGGGGATCAGATAGCCGGTCTGAACGAAAACGATCACCTGTATGGCATGGGTGGCGATGATGAGATTAAAGGCGGGGCTGGTGAGGATTACCTCTCTGGTGGCCGGGGCAATGATTTCCTGTATGGCGGCTCGGGAGAGGACACCTTAAAAGGCGGAACCGGGACCGATTACCTCTACGGTGGTACCCAGAAGGATTTTCTCGATGGCGGGGCCGACGATGATTTTCTCTACGGTGAAGAGGGCAACGATAATCTGGCCGGCAGGGCTGGCAACGACCAGCTCTACGGTGGCGATGGAGTTGATTCGCTGTTTGGCGGGGCGGATGACGACATCCTGTGGGGTGGTGAGAAAGGAGACTATCTTGATGGCGGTGCCGGCCTCGACATCCTCTACGGCGGCCGGGGTTACGACACACTCATAGGTGATCTGGAAGATGACATCCTGGAGGGCGGCGAGGGGTTTGATACCTATATCGTCACCGGCGACGGTGGCGGCCATGCCACAATAAATGACAACGGTGAAAACCGTGTCATCTTCAACGGCCAGTCGATTTCACTGGCCCAGGGCCAGGACGGGACCTGGACCACGCTCGACGGTCGGTTCACGATTACCCAAAACTCCCCGCTGACCATTACCGATACGGTTACCGGTGGCAGCCTCACCGTTAATGATGCGGATCTCACCGATCTGGGCATCAACCTGGTCGATGCCACCACCAGCGGTGCGGCAGTTCAGGGTGATTTTGACGACGAAGTCCTGCAGGGGAGTGAGGCCGCCGACACGATCACCGGCGCGGGCGGCAACGACATGCTCAACGGCCGGGGCGGCAACGATACCCTGTATGCCGACGGCGTGATCGATCCGGCCACGTTCCTGGCCAACGACACCGGCAGTGTCAGCGCCGATCGCGACTGGATCAATGCCGGAGACGGGGACGATATCGCTGTCGGCAATGACGGCAGCAACGTGCTGCTGGGCGGGGACGGCGATGATCTGCTGCTGGGCGGCGGCCATACCGATTACCTGTTCGGCGACGGTGACGCCTATCCGATGGAAATTGGCAGCACGGGTCAAACCACCGGAGAGGCCGGGACTGAATGGGAGGTGGTTGATACGCCGGGCAGTTTCGTCCTGCGCTATCTCAACGGCGCCGGGGTACTGCTTCCGGATCAGGGCGGTAATGATGTCCTCTATACCGGCAGTGGCGACGATTATGCCTGGGGTGGGTTTGGCAACGACGCCCTGTACGGGGGGACCGGCAATGACCAGCTGAACGGCGGTGAGGGGCACGATGTCCTGATGGGCGAGGATGGCGATGATCGCCTATTTGGTGATGATGTTAATCCGCTCACATTCAACTTGCACGGCAACGACTATATCAAGGCTGGCGCCGGTAACGACGAAGCTGCCGGCCAGGGCGGCGATGACATTCTCTATGGGGAAGATGGTGATGATCTCCTCATCGGGGATGACTTTGCCAACGACACGACCCATCACGGCAACGACCGGATCTATGGCGGCGCTGGCAACGACGAGATTTATGGCACTGCGGGCGATGATCGGCTTTATGGCGGCAGCGGCGATGACATCGTCAACGGGGATGACGGCGCCCTGGCCGGGGAGTTGCACGGTGATGACCGGCTTTACGGCGACGAGGGCAATGATACCCTGATTGGCGGCGGAGGCCGGGATCAGCTGCAGGGCGGAGAGGGTAATGACACCCTGGCTGGCGATGCAGACGACCTTGCCGGGGAATTCCACGCCGATGATGTACTCGAAGGCGGTGAAGGTGACGACATACTGGTCGGCGGCGGTGGCCGTGACAGCCTTTTGGGCGGGGCCGGTCAGGATCAACTGACGGGCGACTCCTATAATATCGATGGTCAGTATCACAATGATGACGTACTCGACGGCGGCGTCGATGACGATGTGGCGGTCGGCGGTGGAGGCAATGACACACTTTACGGCGGTGCCGGGAATGATGAACTGCAGGGCGATGCGGCCACGACCTACCTGGATGCCCAATATCATGGCAACGATTACCTTGATGGGCAGGACGGCGATGATCGCCTGTTTGGATTCGGCGGTAACGACACCCTGATAGGCGGAAGTGGGGATGATCAGCTACAGGGCGATGCGACACAGGGCGAACTGGCCGGCGAACACCATGGTAACGATTCGCTCGATGGCGGTGAAGGTAACGATGTTTTGTTCGGCCAGGGTGGTGGGGACAGCCTGACCGGCGGCACAGGGGATGATGTGCTGGTCGGCGATGCGGCCGCCGGGGAGCTTGCCGCCGAATACCACGGTGATGACACTCTGCATGGTGGTGAGGGCAATGACTCTCTGTATGGTTCCGGCGGGGATGATGCACTGTACGGCGGCGCTGACGACGATGTTCTGATAGGCGATGATCAGGACCTTGACATTGCCGACCATGGAACTGACTTGCTGGATGGTGGATCTGGCGATGATTTGCTGATTGCCGGCGCTGGCGACGACACACTGTACGGTGGCACAGGTGACGACCAGCTCTATGGTGAGCAGGGCAATGATCTTCTGGACGGCGGCGCGGGCAATGACATCGTCTCGGGTAACGAAGGTAACGACAACGTCGCGGGTGGCGCGGGGGATGATCTGATCTATGGCGGAACCGGAAATGATACGCTTACCGGCGACGACGGTAATGACTATCTCTACGGCGGGAGCGGTGATGACATCCTTCAGGGCGGGAGTGGTACGGATGTCCTCTTCGCAGGTACCGGGAGTGATGTACTGGCCGGCGGCCTGGGCGATGACCTGTATGTCTATAACCTGGGGGACGAGGAGGATATCGTCCAGGACAACGATGGTTTCAATACCCTGCGATTTGGGTCCGGGATAGGCGAAGACGATATATCTCTGTCACTTGGCTCGCTCCAGCTTAATATTGGTGACAGTGGTGATGCGATTCATATCGAAGGCTTCGACCCTCAGAATCCACATGCCAATGTCGCAATTAACAGTTTTGAGTTTGCCGACGGCACGGTTTTGAGTTACCAGGCGGTGCTTAAGCGTGGTTTCGACCTGACCGGTAGTGAAAATGACGACGTAATCTATGGAACCACTCTGGAGGATAGGATTTCGGGCCAGGTAGGGGACGATACCATTATTGCCCGGGTCGGTAATGACACGCTTGATGGCGGAACTGGTGACGATGTCATGTATGGCGGTATGGGTGATGATACCTATGTCGTGGATAGTGCCGGAGACCAGGTTGTCGAGCAAGAAAACGAAGGGACCGACACCGTTATCAGCTCGATTTCCTATACGCTCGGTTCTCACCTCGAAAATCTGCATCTCGCCGGAAACGAACCCATCAACGCGACAGGAAACGGCCTGGATAACGAGCTGCGCGGCAATGAAGCCAATAATAGTCTGGATGGCGGTGCCGGTTCCGACTGGATGATCGGTGGTGAAGGCTCGGATACCTATTTTGTCGATGATGAAAACGATATTGTGCAAGAGTCGGTCGATGATGATGGCGTCGACACGGTCTACAGCACTGTCAGCTATACGCTTGGCGAGGGTGGGGTCGAAAATCTCAACTTGACGGGCGCGGATGACACCTCGGCCGTGGGTAATGAGATCAATAATCGGTTGACGGGTAATGCCGGTAACAACGCCCTGACTGGCGGTGGCGGGTCCGACACGCTGATGGGCGGCTCTGGCGATGACGCTTATTACATTGATGAACAGGACGTCATACACGAGGGTCTGGACAATGGAACGGACACGGTGTATGCCGGGTTTGATTATACACTGGGCTCCAATCTTGAGAATCTGGTACTCACGGGCGACGAGTCAATCAACGGAACCGGCAACGCGCTTGACAATGTCCTCTCCGGCAACAGTGGGATGAATCACCTGGACGGGGGTGCCGGGGCCGATGTGATGCAAGGCGGGGCCAGTCACGACAGCTATGTGGTCGATCATGCGGCCGATCGTGTTATCGAAGAATCGGGAGAGGGGTATGACACGGTTTTCAGCTCCATCGACTTTACCCTTTCGGAATACACCGAAAAGCTGGTTCTCCAGGGTGACTTGAGTATCAACGGTAACGGGAACCAGCTTGATAATCTTCTGATTGGAAATCAATCCGAAAACCTGCTAGTGGGTGGAGCGGGTGATGACGTGCTTGATGGTGGCGCCGGTGCGGATGTGATGCACGGCGGGGTCGGAAATGACCGTTTCTATGTTGACGATCCCGGCGACATCACCCGGGAGAATGCGGGTGAAGGGGTTGATCTGGTGTATGCCACGGCCAGCCACACCCTGGGCAACAATATTGAACGCCTTCATCTGGAAGGCAACGAGGACATCAATGGGATCGGCAATGCCTCGGATAACCGGATCACGGGCAACAACGCCGATAATACCATTGCCGGACTGGACGGCAACGATCAGCTTTATGCCCATGGTGGTAATGATGTGCTGTATGGCGACGAAGGAGACGATTATCTTGATGGCGGGTCCGGTGTCGATACTATGTTTGGCGGCGAGGGCGATGATGAATATATTGTCGATCATCAAAGCGACGTTGTTTTAGAGAATATCGATGAAGGTGTTGATAATGTTAAAAGCTCCGTCGATTACCGCCTTCCTGATCATGTCGAGCATCTGGAACTGACCGGTCATTCTGATCTGAATGGCATAGGCAATACAGATAATAATACGATTATCGGCAATAACTCGTCCAATTTGCTCGATGGCGGTAGCGGCAACGATACCATCGATGGCAGGGCTGGTAACGACAATTTATCTGGCGGTTCCGGGGATGATAGGATCTATGGCGGCGATGATGCCTATGAGGATGTAAGTGGTGGTGAGGTGCCCTCTATTTCATGGTTGCCGAATGATGACTATCTCGATGGCGGTTCGGGTAACGACCATCTGGACGGTGGCTCGGGCGATGATACACTTCATGGTGGCGATGGCGATGATTACCTCTATGGCGGCGATGATGGCGAAGCCTGTGGCGGTGATTCCGGTGCTGAAATTCAGCCCTCGTCAGTAAGTTTTTCGAGTCTTGGCCTGCAATCGCATTCAACAGCGCCATGTAATAATGACACACTTTACGGTGATGCCGGTAATGATTATCTGGATGGCGGCACCGGCAACGATAAACTCTATGGCGGCGCTGATGCCGATACCCTCTATGGGGGCAGCGGTCACGATCTGCTCGATGGTGGCACCGGCATCGATGTCATGTCGGGTGGTACCGGCGACGATGTCTATTATGTTGACGGCTATACCGTGGTTACTGATCCGCCGGACGATGACAATGGTGACACCGATCCCGGCAGCGGTGGCGAGGATCCCGCTGACTGGTGCGAGGATGATGACAACCTGTTCGACCAGATCGAACCTGAATACGGTTTCAAAAAACCGCGAAAAGGCAACGAAGGGGTCGGCAACGGCGAGGATCCGCCGCCACCGGGGCACGACTATAACTGGAACGACGGACCCGGAACCTCGCCGGGCAATCCCGGCAGCAAGCATGGCAAACATGACAAAGACGGGGACGATGACCCTCGTCGTCGGCATGGAAAATACGCTGGCCATGATGATGACAAGTCCCGCTACGACGATAAGCATCAGTACACGTCCGGCGATGATGACGCGTATGAGCATGATGAACATCATGACGGATCCGATACGGACGATGCACAGAGCGGCGATGCCAAAACCCATGACGCTGGCAGCGGTGGCGGTGGTACGACCCCGCCGGAACCCGTTATCAGTTATATTACCGACGCGGTCATCGAAGCGGCCGGCGAGGGCTATGACATTGTCAATGCCGCGATAACCTACACCCTGACAGCCAATGTCGAGGAGCTGCGGCTGGTCGGACCGGCGGCCCTGGATGGCACCGGTAACGATCTAGACAACCGCATCGTCGGCAACGAGCACGACAACCATCTGGACGGGGCTGGCGGTGCCGATATCCTGATCGGTGGGTTGGGTGATGACACCTACGGGGTGGGTAGCGCCAGCGACACCATCGTCGAACATCGCGCTGAGGGTACCGATACGGTCGAAGCCAGCATCGATTATCAGCTGGGTGCGCAGCTCGAGAACCTGCGTCTGGTGGGCCAGGAGAACCTGCTGGGGCGGGGCAATGCGCTGGACAACCAGCTGACCGGCAATGCCGGTGACAACAGCTTGTATGGTGGCCTCGGCAATGACACGCTGTTCGGCGGGGCCGGGAACGATAGGCTGATCGGCGAGGCGGGGGACGATACCTATATATATGAAGCCGGCAGTGGCGTGGATCGGATTGAGGACAGCGAGGGAACCAATACCCTGCTATTGGGTGAAGGCATCAGTGCCGACACGATCGTGGCCCGTACCTCGCTGGTCGATGGCGAGACCGTCGTACAGCTTCGCCTGCTGGATGAGTATGGCAATGGATTGTCCGACCAGGGTATTGATTTTGTTCAAGCCGATGACGGTGCTATCCCGATCGCCCACTTCGACTTTTCCGACGGGACGCAAGCCGCCCTGGCGGATATGCTGATTACACAAGAAACCTATGCCGGCAGCCGGCGATCCGATCAGATCATGACTGATCGCAATGACGATACGATCCATGCCGGGCGGGGCAATGACCTGGTTAATTCTGCCGGCGGCCACGATATCCTCTATGGCGAAAAGGGCCGGGATACCCTGTTTGCCGGTGCCGGCAACGACCAGGTTTACGGGGGTGACGGTGACGATACCCTGTACGGCAGTTTTGGCGTGGATGTGCTGCATGGCGGCGACGATCAGGACCAACTGCGGGGTGGCGCCGGCAACGATCTTCTGTCCGGTGCCGATGGCCGGGATGAACTGTACGGCGGTAGCGGCAATGACCTGTTAATCGGGGCACAGGGCGACGATGGTCTGGCAGTAAGCTGTGGCGAGGATATCATTGTCTACAACAAGGGGGACGGTCTCGATACGATTACCTTCGATGAACAGGTCGAGGCGGCGACCGTCTCTCTGGGTGGCGGCATCGCGCTTGACGATATTTCGCTTTCCCGGGATGGGGAGGATCTGGTGCTGCTCATCGGCGAGGATGACACAGGTAAGAATAAAGGCAAGCATAAAGGAAAACGGCCGCATAAACACGATCGACAGGGCATGGTATTTGAGGACTGGTACGACGATAGCGGACAAGCCGCCCAGCCGTATCTGACACTGCAGATCGTGATGGCGGCCTCCCCGGAATATGATCCGCGTTCACCGGACAGCTTGATTGGGCACAAGGTCCAGAGCTTTGATTTGTCCGGTATGATCGAGCAGTTTGATCTGGCGCAAGCGGATTATTCGTCCCGCAACCGGTGGGACGCGATGACTGCCTTGCTCGACAATCACCTGGAAAACAGTGACGAGGCGGCGCTGGGCGGTAATCTTGCCTATCAGTACGGGCTTGGGACGGAACTTTTTGATAATACAGGCATAAAGTTCAGCACAGCCCCGCTGCGTGATCCACGGTTTGGCCGGGAGAAACAGTCACTGGGAACCTGAACGCACGGAGTCTTCGGGAACAGATAATGACAGGGATGACAAATGAAAAAACAACGCACCAAACCCGCTGATCAGGCTGGCGATGATCTGGATTTTTCGCCGGCCTTGCTGGATGTTGTCAATCGACCCCCGCCGCCGTTGTCGCGCTGGATACTGTACACCATTGCGTTGCTGCTTTTTATCCTGATTCTCTGGGCCGTGTTCGGTCAACTCGATATCGTTGCCCGGGCAGAGGGAAAGCTTGTTCCCCAGACACGATTAAAAATCGTCCAGCCTTTTGAAGACGGGCGTGTCGCGCAAATCCGGGTCCGCGAAGACGAGTTTGTTAAACAGGGCCAGCTGTTGCTGGTGATGGATTCCCGCTTGTCGGATGCCGACGGTAATAAGCTGCAAATGGAACTGCAATTGTCCAGACTACGGTTACGCAGTATCGAGGCCGAGCTTGAAAACCGGGAGTTTGACCGGCTCGCTTCAGACAGCGAAGTGGCCTACGACAATCTGCATCAGCAGTTTCTCGAACGACGCAAACAATATGCTTTCCAGATTAACCAGCGCAGGGCAGCTCTAGATCAGGCACGGCAGGACCTCGAAGTGGCCAGGGAAATCCACAAGAAACTCGAGGAGACACTGCCTATTTACCGCGCCAATGAAGAAGCCGTGACCCGACTTGGCAAAAAGGGCTATGTCACCAGAACCGATATTCTGGACAAGCAGCGACTGCGCATTGAAACCGAGCAGGACTTGCGCGCCCAGGAGCACAAGATTCTATCTGTTCGTGCAAGAATTGACGAGCTGCAGGAAGCGCTGAAGCAACTCGAATCGAACTACCGGCAAGAGCTTTTGACGGAACGCATTGAGATTGGCAATAAAATCGAACAGCTTGAGCAGGACTGGTTCAAGCAACAGTATCGTAACGAGCAGCTCGAGCTGCGTGCCTCACAAGACGGCTATATCAAGGACCTGTCGGTCACCACCCCGGGCAGTGTTGTGCCTTCCGGGACTGTCCTGTTGAATATTGTACCCGTGGAAGATCCCTTGTTGGCCGAAGTGTATGTCAGCAATCGTGATATCGGGTTCGTGAAGGAGGGCCAGCGGGTCAGGGTTAAACTGATGAGTTATGAATTCCAGAAATACGGCATGATTGACGCCGAGGTTCAATCGGTCAACGCGGATGTCACGACGCGCAGGGAATCGAATGGAGCAGCGGGATCAGGGAACGGCAATGCAGGTTACAAGACCCTCATCAAGCTGCATAAACAAATCCTCGAGCGAGACGGCCGCCGGTTCAGGTTGCGCCCGGGCATGCAGGTGACCGCCGAGGTCAAGTTGGGTACCAGAAGCGTTCTGGATTATGTGTTATCGCCCATCACCGGTGCGCTCACCGACGCGGCGACCGAGCGTTAGCGATATTATGAATTATCACATTGAAATAACTACCCGGTGTAATCTCGTCTGTTTCTATTGCGCTGGCCGCGCAATGAAATAAATAAAAAAGCCGGCTGATGCCGGCTTTTGTTTTTCTGGTGTTCTGGATTTGTTCAGCCGCCGGTACTGAGCGCCGCCTTGACGGCGTCGACGTTCTGGCCGACTTCGATGTCGACGATGCTGACATCGGGCTCCAGACCGAGTTTGGCGAAGGCGGGAACCTTGCTCCAGTCCAGCTCGGTATGAGGATGACTTGTGCCCAGCAGGCTTTGCAGGTTGGCGACGATAACCAGGTCGGTGTAATCGGCCGGGCCGTCGTGATCCCGCTCCAGGTTTTCATGATCGGAAGCGGCGGCGATGATGTCGGCGGGGAAGTTCCAGGCCTTGAGAATGGCCTCGCCCAGTTTGGGATGGGCGGTGGCGATAATGGTATCCAGGGTCGGTTCGTCTTCCAGTAGTTCGGGGTAGTCCTCGACCCGGCTGAGAATGGGCAGGGCGCCGATGTCGTGCACCAGGCCGGCCAGCAGAGCGTGATCGGGCTGCAGCCCTGGCTGGGTGTGGGCCAGCGCGCTGCTGATCGCGGCGACCTCGGTGCTGTGTTCCCACAGATGGCGCAGCCGCTTGTCGGTGATATCGGAGGTGGCCTGGAACATCTGCTCCATGGCGATACTGGTGACCAGATTACGCACCATGTTGCTGCCCATGCGGGTCACGGCGGCCTCGACGGTTTCGATCTGGCGATTGGCGCGCAGCAGGGGGCTGTTGGCGACCTGGATCAGACGGGCGGAGAGCGCGGTGTCGGAAGTGACCACCCTGGCCACATCGACCAGTGAAGCATTGTCATCTTCCAGGGTATCCCGGACCTTGAGGGCCACTTCGGGCAGCGTCGGCAAAACCAGTTTGTCGTTCTTTAAATCCGACAGCAGTTGATTAATGAATTCTTGTTGTAAGGACACGCAATGCTCCTTCGTCAATCGAGGTGTCTGCGGGAATTATCGGCAGATGCCTGAGGGACTTAAGTTTAATCGGCGCCGTTCAGGCTGGCGCCTCAGGCTTCGTTGGCAACTTCGTAGGGTAGATCGAGCAGGTTCAGCAGGGGGCCGTCGGGTTGCCCGAGATGGAGCGGGCCGGCCTCGACGCTGCTGATTTGCAATACTGCCAGCAAATCCACCCCGCCCTGTGGCGCGGGCTGCGCCAGAACCACTTTACCGGCACTGTTATCGGTCCCCGTGCCGGCATTATAGAGTGGCTCGCCGGGGGCTGGGGGCGTGTCGATGTCGACATGGGCCCGGTACATGCGCCGTTTGAGTTTGCCCAGGTAGTGCATGCGGGCCACCACTTCCTGGCCGGTATAGCAGCCCTTGGTGAAACTGATGCCGCCCAGGCTGTGCAGATTGGCCATTTGCGGCACAAAGGTCTCGACGGTTTCGGGCACGACGCTGGGGACCCCGGCCACGGTATCCAGCCAGCTCCAGGCGGGGTAGCCGACCGGCGTGGCGCCGGATTGTAACGCCTGCCACAACCTCGTCAGATCACTGGCCGGACCGTGGATTTCAAACCGGGCCGGCGGGCCGGGGATGCGGATCACGCTCAGCTGTGCGTGCTGGACGACCTCATCGACGGCGCCGGGCAGGGCCGGCAGTTGGGCGCCAAGGAGTTTTTCGGCATCGGGGCCGGCCAGACCGAAGCGGGCCAGTTCGTCACTGGCATCGTCCAGGGTCACGTTGCTGCGCAGGACGAACATGCGCAGGCGTTTGAGGGTCGGCTCCAGGACGCCTCGGGGCAGGCTCAAAAAATAGCGATCCTCACGGCGGAACAGACGCATGCTGGCGAGCATGCGGCCCTTGGGATTACAGTAGGCGGTCAACTGACTCTGTTGCGCTGTGACCTGCTGGACATCATTGGTGAACTGTCCCTGCAGGAATGTTTCGGTGTCGCTCCCGTCGGCCGCGATCAGGCCCAGGTGGGAGAGATCGGCAAGCACAGTGCCAGATTCGACCGCCTGGCGTTCCTGCGCCGCATCACCGAAATCGATGACCCGATCGCCCTCGAGGGTTGCCTGTTGCTGTTGTAAAAACGTTTGCCATTCACTGTTCATAACTTGACCATTCTCGCCGCTTGATATGTGTCGACAGATGATTGATAGTAACATTGATTGTGCGATTCTCGTAAGTTGTTAACACCTGCAGCATCCGGCTGGACGTCGGCGCTGAAACGGCTAGACTGGAAACAATGACAACAAAAAACGTGCGGCCAAAATTCCTTAACCTGTTCCGGATTCATTTGCCTGTCACCGGGGTTGTCTCCTTCGCCCATCGCGTCAGCGGCGCCTTGCTGGTGATCTCCCTGCCGTTGGTCGTGTTTCTTTTCGCGTATTCGCTACAAAGTGAACCGGGCTTTGAACAGGTCATTGCCCTGTTGGAGTCAGGCTGGGGCAGTGTGGCCATGGTCCTGATACTCTGGGCGCTGTTATCCCATCTGTTGTCCGGGATCCGCTTTTTGCTGCTGGATCTTGATATCGGTATTCGTTTGCCTCCCGCGCGTGCCAGTGCCTGGAGTGTGGCGGCTCTGGCCCTGCTCATACTCATACTATTAGTGTCGGGAGTGTTCCTGTGAGTTTGCATGCGCAGGGCTTGCGGGCCTGGCTCTGGCAACGCCTGACTTCAATCTATATTGCCCTGTTTGTCATCGTGGCAGGGGTGGCCTACCTGCTGGGCGGTCCGCTGGATTACGAACAGTGGCGATCGTTGCTGGCTTATCTACCGGTGAATATCGCGACGGCGCTGTTCGTGATGGCGGTGCTGTTTCATGCCGGTGTCGGTGTGCGCGACATTCTGGTCGATTATATTCATTCGCTGGTATTGCGGTTTGCGATTCTGGTGATCCTTTTATTAATGTTCCTGGTGCTGGGTATCTGGTCGATGTGGATTTTGATTTCGGTGGTGGCGGTATGACGATTGCCAAACGACAATTCGATACCCTGGTTATCGGAGCCGGTGGCGGTGGCCTGCGGGCCGCACTGCAGCTTGCGCGTGCCGAAGCCAGTGTGGCGGTCGTCTCCAAGGTGTTTCCGACCCGTTCGCACACCGTGGCCGCCCAGGGGGGTATGAATGCGGCACTGGCCAATGTCTTGCCCGACAGCTGGCACTGGCACATGTACGACACCGTCAAGGGCAGCGATTATCTCGGTGATCAGGATGCCATCGAATATATGTGCCGTTCGGCCTCGAATCTGGTGGTGGAGCTGGAACATGCCGGCGTACCCTTCAGCCGGCTGGACAACGGCAAGATCTATCAACGTCCCTTTGGCGGGCAGAGTCAGAACTTCGGCGGCGATCAGGCCGCACGCACCTGTGCGGCGGCGGATCGCACCGGCCATGCCATTTTGCATACGCTCTATCAGCAGAACATTCGTGCCAAAACCCATTTCTTTGACGAGTACTTTGCGATCGATCTGATCAAGGACGAAGAAGGCTTCATTCTCGGTGCCCTGGTGCTGGAGATTGAAACTGGCGAGCCGTTGCTGATCGAGGCCAAGACCACGCTGCTGGCCACCGGCGGCGCCGGCCAGCTGTTTCGTACCAACACCAATGCCCATATCAATACCGGTGACGGACTGGCGATGGCGCTACGTGCCGGCATTCCGTTGCAGGATATGGAGTTTTTCCAGTTTCATCCGACCGGTATTGCCGGACGGGGGATGTTGATTACCGAAGGCGCGCGCGGCGAGGGCGGTTATCTGACAAACCGGGACGGCGAGCGCTTTATGGAACGCTACGCGCCGCATGCCCGGGATCTGGCCAGTCGCGACGTGGTCAGCCGGGCGATTGCCACCGAAGTGCGCGAAGGCCGTGGCTGTGGTGACAATCGCGATCACGTCATGCTCAAGCTCGATCACCTCGGCCGCGACGTGCTATATAAACGCCTGCCGGGCATTTGCGATACGGTGAAAACCTTTCTGCATATCGACCCGGCCGAGGAATCGATTCCGGTCTTTCCCACCGCCCATTACACCATGGGCGGGATTCCGACCGATCGTCACGGCCGGGTGGTGGTGCCGGTGGAACAGGGCCAGGAATCGATCCCGGGACTGTATGCCGCGGGCGAATGCGCCTGTGTCTCGGTGCACGGTGCCAACCGACTGGGTGGCAACTCCCTGCTGGACATCGTGGTCTTCGGCCGTGCCGCCGGCAACGACATCATCGAATACCTGAACGACAACCGGTACCACCGGCCACTGCCGCAGGAGAGTGTGGAGCAGGCGATGGCGCACTTGCAGCGTTGGGAACAAAAAGGCGAGGGGGAATCGGTTCCCGCTTTGAAAAGGGAATTACAGAGCACCATGGAAAACTATTGCGGTGTATTTCGCAGCGAAGAGATTCTGCAACAGGGGCTCGACAAGGTACTGGGACTCGAGCAGCGAATGCAGGACGTGCGTTTGAAGGACCACAGCAAGATTTTCAATACCGCCCGGATCGAGGCGCTGGAGCTGGAAAACCTGATGGACATTGCCATCGCCACGGTCAGCTCGGCACTGGGTCGGCGGGAAAGCCGCGGTGCCCATTCGCGGATGGATTATCCCGATCGCGACGATCAACGCTGGTTGAAACACTCGCTATACTATAAGGAACAGCATCGTCTGGATTACAAGCCGGTGACATTAAAGCCGATGACCGTGGAGTCGTTTCCGCCGAAGGCGCGGGTCTACTAAATCAGGTGCTAGGTACCAGGGGGCAGGGGCTAGGAATAGGGACGAGGCTGGATTTGTCGGGACTGATTTTATATCACCCCTCCCTATCCCTCCCCTTGTAGGGGAGGGAATGATCTCGCTATCGGCACGATCAATCCCCCTCCCATAGGGAGGGGGTTAGGGGGAGGGGATACAAAACCTCGTCACTCGTCCCTCGGCCCTTCTTAAAAAGTGAGAAAGACCAGGCTAGAGTTATACCATTAACGTAGCAATAACCCTGACGAGCGGACAAGATGCGATTTCAAATTTATCGATACGATCCGGAAAGTGGCCAGAAGCCCTGGATGCAGGAGTACGAGCTGGAGACCCGGCCGGGGATGATGCTGCGGGATGCGCTGCTCAAGATCAAGGAACAGGACGAGACGCTGGTATTTCGCCATTCCTGCGGCGAAGGGGTGTGTGGTTCGGATGCGCTGAATATCAACGGCACCAATGCGCTGGGGTGTCTGACGCCGGTAGCGGAATTAAAAGAGCCGGTCGTGGTACGGCCGGTACCCGGGATGCCGGTGATTCGGGACCTGGTGGTCGACATGGATCAGTTTTTCGAGCACTACCGTGCAGTCAAGCCGTATCTCATCGTCGATGATCCTGAACCGGAAGTCGAATACCGGCAAACGCCGCAGGAGCGGGAGAAACTCGACGGTCTGTACGAATGTATTCTGTGCGGTTGCTGTACCACGCAATGTCCTTCGTTCTGGTGGAATCCGGACAAGTTCCGGGGGCCCGCGGCCCTGTTACAGGCTTATCGTTTCATGGCGGACAGCCGTGATCAGGCCATGGCACAACGGCTCGAGGAACTGGACGGGCCGTACCGGTTGTTTCGTTGCCATACCATCATGAATTGCGTCAACGTCTGCCCCAAGGGACTCAATCCGACCGAGGCGATTAACAACATCAAAAAACTGATGGTCAAGGAGATGTTCTGAGCATGCCGGAGGCCGAAGCCGGTCAGGTCGATCGGGCTCGCGTTCTCTGGCAATGCCGGCGCGGCATGCTGGAACTGGATTTGTTGTTATTACCGTTTGTCGAGCAGCATTACGACCAGTTAAGTGATCGGGAAAAGACGTCCCTGCTGACCTTGCTGGCGTATCCGGATCAGCAATTACTGGCGTTTTTGATGGGGCACGGTGTCCCGCACGACAAGGATGTGGCGCATGTGGCAGAACAGATTCGAACGTCGGCTGGAACTTGAGCCGAGACCTTCCCGCTATTTACTGATTTATCTGGTCGTCCTGCATATCCTGGCCGCTATGGCGCTGTTGCAGCCGCTGACCCTGTCGGCGGGCCTGCGCTTTGTGTTGCTCGCGGCGGTGGTGGCAAGTCTGCTGTGGCAGGTGTGGCGCCATTACCGGGACAGTCGGCGAACAACACGCCTGATCTGGCGGACCGATGGCGCATGGGACTACCAGGTGGACGAGCAGCATTGGCCGGATCTGTCACTGCTGCCGTCTACCTACATTACGCGCGGCTTGATTATTCTGCACTTGCAGCCTGTAAACGGACGACGACTTTATATCGTACTCTTACCCGACAGTCTGACTGAAGAACAATGGCACCTCCTGTGGCTCAGGCTGCGTTATGCCAGACCCTTCGGGCAGGGGCCAAGTACTGAGTACTGAGTACTGAGTGCTGAGTACTAAGCACTAAGGACTAAGTAGCGTAGATCACACTGGCGATAGCCTGCGTGATATTTGATGTTTATAAAACCTCACCACGAAGACGCGAAGACACGAAGGAAAACTAATCTACTTCGAGACTTCGTGTCTTCGTGGTAAAATAGTAGCGTAGGTCATGCTGGCGTTAGCCTGCGTGACGCCCCCTGCTAAGGACTAAGGACTAAGGACTAAGGACTAAGGACTAAGGACTAAGGACTAAGGACTAAGGACTAAGCACTAAGCACTAAGCACTAAGCACTAAGTACTCAGCACTTTTTCATTCCGCCTGCGCCATTGCCGAGGTGGCGGTGAGTTGATGGTTGGGTTGCAATATGGTGTTCTGTGGCGGCTGGCTGTCGTTACGTTCGGGGTAGTCGATGTTGTAATGCAGGCCACGGCTTTCGTGACGGGCCATGGCGGAGCGGATGATCAGGCAGGCGATCAGCGTCAGGTTGCGCAGCTCGAGCAGGTCATTGGTGACGCGGAAATTACCGTAGTATTCATCAATTTCCGATAGCAGCAGTTGCACACGGTGCTCGGCCCGTTGCAGGCGTTTGTTGCTGCGCACGATGCCGACGTAGTCCCACATGAAGCGACGCAGTTCGTCCCAGTTATGGGTGACGACCACTTCCTCGTCCGAATCGGTGACCCGGCTTTCGTCCCAGTCCGGGATAGCGACCTCTGCGGCATCGTTTTCGGCTTTTTGTCGGCGAATATGCAGGTTGGCGGCCTGGGCAAAGACCAGGCACTCGAGCAGGGAGTTGCTGGCCATGCGATTGGCGCCATGCAAACCGGTGAAAGCGGTTTCGCCAATAGCATAAAGACCGTCCAGATCGGTTTTGCCGTTGAGATCGGTCATGATGCCACCGCAGGTATAATGCGCGGCCGGTACCACCGGAATCGGCTCGCGGGTCATGTCGTAGCCAAAGTCCAGGCAACGCTGATAGACCGTCGGGAAATGCTGCTGAATAAAGTCAGCCGGCTTGTGGCTGATATCCAGATAGAGGCAGTCGGCGCCGAGGCGTTTCATTTCATGGTCGATGGCGCGGGCCACGATATCCCGTGGCGCCAGCTCGGCGCGGCTATCGAATTTTTCCATGAAGGTACTGCCATCGGGCAGTTTCAGTTTCCCGCCTTCGCCCCGGATCGCCTCGGTGATCAGAAACGATTTGGCATGCGGATGATAAAGGCAGGTGGGGTGAAACTGGTTGAATTCCATGTTGGCGACCCGGCAGCCGGCGCGCCACGCCATGGCAATGCCGTCGCCGGTGGAGGTATCGGGGTTACTGGTATACAGATAGACCTTGCTGGCACCGCCGGTGGCCAGCACGGTCTGGTTGGCCCGAAAGACCCGCACCCTGTCGGCGGTGCGATCCAGGATGTAGGCGCCCAGGCAGCGGTTATGCTCCATGCCCAGCTTGGCCCCGGTGATGAGATCCACCGCAATATGGTTCTCATAGAGGCTGATATTGGGGTGCCGGCGAACTTCCTTTTCCAGCGTGGTCTCGATCGCCTTGCCGGTGGCGTCGGTGGCATGGATCACGCGCCGATGGGAGTGGCCCCCTTCGCGGGTCAGATGATATTCATCCGGCTGTTTGTCGTCCCGGGTGAAGGCGAGGCCCTTGTCGATCAGCCACTGGATGTTTTCCGCACCGTGCTGGACGGTAAAACGGACCACCTGTTCATTGCACAGACCGCCGCCGGCCTCCAGGGTGTCCTCAATATGGGATTCCAGGCTGTCATCCGGGCCGAGCACCGCCGCGACGCCGCCCTGGGCGTAGAAGGTAGACCCTTCTTTTAGTATGCCTTTTGCGACCAGCGAAACTGAGTAATCGTCAGCCAGTCGCAACGCCAGACTGAGGCCGGCGGCACCGCCACCGATAACAAGCACGTCGGATGTAATCTGCATGAATGATGTCGAGCCTGGTTGTCCGCTTGCGATTGTAAATGCCGGGAGATTTCTCATCTCGGCCAGATAAGATTAGAATTGTACGGATTGTGGCGCGAAATGTCACAATTGCGGAAACGGGCAATATAACCAGAAAACCGGCGGCCAGGCGAACTCTCCCACAAGATTGCGGTCATAGGGGGAGTATTCGGGTGGCTTGGCCCAAATTTAAAGGGGAAGTAGCCCGAATGGGCGGTAAGACAACGGACCAGCTGCTTGTTGAACGCGTACAGGCCGGGGATAAAAAAGCTTTCGACGCACTGGTAATGAAATACCAGCAGCGGGTAATGAAAGTTTTGTCCCGCTATGTGCGCAATCAGGCCGAGCTCGAGGATCTCGCGCAGGAAACCTTCATCAAGGCCTATAGGGCGCTGCCACGGTTTCGGGGGGACAGTGCGTTTTATACCTGGATCTATCGGATTGCGATCAATACCGCCAAGAATTTTCTTGTTGCCCAGGATCGACGCCCGCCGGCGTATGATATCGAGGCCAGTGATGCGGAACATTACGAGGGGGAATCCGGTCTAAAGGAGTATGCAACACCGGAGAAGATGGCGCTCAGGGACGAGATCCAGCAGGTTATCGGCCGCGCCATTGACGATCTGCCGGATGATTTGAAGACAGCGATTACCCTGCGCGAACTGGAGGGCATGAGCTACGAAGAAATAGCCGAGGCAATGGATTGTCCGATTGGGACCGTGCGGTCGCGCATTTTTCGCGCCCGTGAGGCAGTGGACAAAAAATTGAAACCGTTACTCGGTTAATTGTAATGTGGTGGTGGTATGAGCAATAACAGCGATGAAAAACTTTCGGCATTCATGGATGATGAATATCATCCGCAGGTGCTCGAGTCACTCAAACAGGACAGCGAGGCCCGCACCCGCTGGACCCGGTATCATCTGATTCGGGATGTTCTGTCGGGACACAGTCAGACCGTTCCTTCCCCGGATTTTGCCGATCGCGTCAGCGCGGCCCTGCAGGAAGAACCTGTCGTACTGCGCCCGGTTGCCCGGCGTTTTGGACAGGGGCTTCGTCGCCAGGTGGCCGGCCTGGCCATTGCCGCCACGGTCGCAACGGTGGCGGTCCTGACCGTCCAGCAAGGCAACCCGGGTGATACCCCGTCGGCACAACCGTCCATCGCCAGTGCTCAGACCGGCAGTGACGACTACCGGGCGGTGAACGGCAACCCGGCCCGGGCGCAACAGCCGATTGACAGCGAAGTGCAATCCAAGCTCAGTAGCTATCTGATCAACCATAACGAGTATTCTATTTCATCGCGCATGCAGGGCATGCTGCCGTACATGCGCATTGTCAGCGTGACCCCGTCGCAACGTGTTGCCGGTGCCGATGAGAAATAAACTGGCGACGGTACTGTTCGGTGCCGGCCTCTCCCTGCAGGCCTGGGCATCGGATATCGCCGAGGTGGAGCCCTGGCTGGAGAAAATGCATCAGGCTGCGCACATGCTCAATTACGAAGGTACCTTCGTCTACGGTCAGCAGGATCAGCTCAGTTCGATCCGTATTATCCACAGTGTCAGCGAAGCCGGTGAGCGTGAACGCCTGATTTCCATGGATGGCACGGGGCGCGAGGTGCTACGCGACGGTG
Organism: Thiohalophilus sp.; assembly: GCF_034521165.1. Taxonomy (NCBI): domain Bacteria; kingdom Pseudomonadati; phylum Pseudomonadota; class Gammaproteobacteria; order Thiohalomonadales; family Thiohalophilaceae; genus Thiohalophilus; species Thiohalophilus sp. The sequence continues at coordinate 144,214 of NZ_JAXHMV010000014.1, read as the reverse complement.
ATCGGGTGATCTGTATCTACCCGGACAGTCAGTCGGTCATGGTGGAAAAAAGCCGCCCCCGGGCCAAATACCCACCGATATTCCCCGTCAAGGTTGGCGAGCTGAACGACCATTACCGTTTATCGCTGGCCGGCAAGGACAAGGTGGCGGGTGAGCCGACCCAAAAGATTCTGATCGAACCCCGGGATAACCTGCGTTACGGCCATCTCCTGTGGGTGCATGAAAAAACCGGCCTGTTGCTTAAAACCAATTTGCTCAACGAAAACAACAAGCCGGTTGAGCAGTTTATGTTTACCCAGATCATCTTTCTGGATGATGTTCCCGAAGATGCGCTGGAGCCGGATATCAACAAGGAAGATTTTACCTGGTACGAGGCGAGTGGCAATACGCAGTCCGATGAAGCCGAACAGGCTTCGGCCTGGCATATCGCGACGTTACCGCCGGGCTTTAAACAGGATATGTCGCGCATGCACCGCATTCCGAACAGTGTGATGCCGGTCGAACACCGGGTTTACTCTGACGGCCTGGCCTCGGTGTCGGTGTTCATCGAAAAGGACGATAACAAGAGCGGCGATAACCTGTTCGGCGGATCGCACATGGGCGCGGTCAATGCCCATGGCCGCAATCTGAACGGCTATCATGTGACCGTCGTCGGCGAGGTTCCGCAGGCCACGGTCAAAATGATTGGTGAGTCGGTTCACTACCGGGAGTCGCCATGATCGAGGAAACCGCCATTGTTACCCGTTGCGAAGGGGAACAGGCCTGGGTTAAGGCTCAGCGTAAAACGGCCTGTGGACAGTGCCAGGTCAACAAGGGTTGCGGTACCGCCGTACTGGCCAGTGTAGTCGGGCAAAAAGCCAGTCATATGCGTGTATTGAATTCGGTCCAGGCCCGGGAAGGCGAGACCGTGGTGATTGGTCTGCACGAGTCGGCCATGTTGAGCGGATCACTGGCTGTTTATCTGGTACCGCTGCTGAGCCTGTTTCTGTTTGCCGTTACCGGCAAGGTGCTGGCCGAACAATTGATGATCAGCGCCGTGGAAGGGGTCTCGATCCTGTTTGCGGTCATTGGTATGCTGCTGGCGATTGTCTGGCTGCGCGCGTTTAACCGCCGTATCGCCAACGACAGTCGTTATCAACCGGTCATTCTGCAACGCCTGCCGTCGTCCGGATTAACCGCGGCAAGTTCCATCCATGCAGTTACACCCGAACCATAGAGTTTAAAGTTCTGTCGATTAAAGGCTCCGTAAATTAAAGTATCCGTAAATTAAAGGATCCGTGATTCAAGCAAGAGGTTTTGATGAAAGTACGTATTGTTAACTGGTTAAGTCTGTTTCTGGTCCTGGCATTTTTTGCCGCGCCCTCGCAGGCCCTGCTGGGCGGTAACAGCAAATTGCCTGATTTCACCGAGCTGGTGGAAAAAAACAGTCCGGCTGTGGTGAACATCAGCACGACCCAGAAGATCAGCCGCGAGCATGGTATGCCGCCGGGCTTTAATATTCCCGAGTTTCCCGAAGGCTCACCGTTTGGGGATTTGTTCGAGCGTTTCTTTGGCGAACAGGGTCCCGGTGCCGGCCCGCCGGGAGAGTTCGAGAACCAGTCCCTGGGCTCCGGTTTTATTATCAGCGCCGACGGTTACATCGTTACCAATTACCATGTGGTCAAGGATGCCGAGGAAATTACCGTGAGGCTGAGCGATCGGCGCGAGTTAAAAGCCGAAGTGGTCGGCAGCGACAAGCGCAGCGATATGGCCCTGCTCAAGGTGGAGGCGAACGACTTGCCAGTGGTGACCATCGGCAATTCGAAAGAGCTCAAGGTCGGTGAGTGGGCCATGGCCATCGGCTCACCGTTCGGTTTTGATCATTCGGTTTCGGTCGGGGTGATCAGCGCCATTAATCGTAACCTGCCCAGTGAAAACTATGTGCCGTTTATTCAGACCGATGTGGCTATCAATCCCGGTAACTCGGGTGGTCCGCTGTTTAACCTGGACGGCGAGGTTGTTGGTATCAACTCGCAGATCTTTACCCGCTCTGGCGGTTTCATGGGGCTCTCTTTCGCCATCCCGATCGACGTGGCCATGGATGTGGTCGAACAAATCAAGACCCAGGGACGTGTCAGCCGTGGCTGGCTGGGTATCCTGATCCAGGACGTGAACAAGGAACTGGCCGAATCCTTCGGCATGAAAAAACCGATGGGTGCCGTGGTGCTGCGGGTCCTGCCCGACAGTCCGGCGGCCGAGGCCGGCTTCAAGGAAGGCGATGTGGTAGTCGAATTTGCCGGTAAGACGATTCATCGTCAGTCGGACCTGCCACTGGCCGTGGCCTCCTTTCCGGTGGGCGAGGAAGCCAAAGTCAGGATTATTCGCGAAGGCAAGAGCCGCAATCTGACGGTCAAAATCGGTGAGCTGCCCCCCGAAGAGGAGCTTGCCGCAGTGGCGCCTTCCGGACCATCCGAATCGGACAAAGCTGCCGAGACACTGGGTATGGTGCTGGAAGATCTGAGCAGCGAACAGCGCAAGCAACTGGAGATTCGCGACAAACGCGGCGTGCTGGTCAAGGAAGTCCACGAGGGACCGGCGGCCGAGGCGGAAATTCGCCAGGGAGACGTGATTTTGATGATCAATCACAAAAACGTCACCAGCGCCAAACAGTTCGCCAAACTGGTTGCGGATCTGCCCCGCGGCAAGCTGCTGCCCATGCTGGTCCAGCGGGGCAAGGCGCCGCTGTTTATGACCATTCGCCTGGAGGAATGAGTACGCCGCTGCAATTAACCCTGTATCGGCGGACCGGCTGCCACCTGTGCGAGGCGATGCAGGGCCAGTTACTGGCCCTGCAGAAGGACTACGCGTTTAGCCTGCAAACAGTGGATATCGACGACGATCCGGCACTGGAAGCCGCTTATGGCGAGCAGATCCCCGTGTTGATGCACGGGGAGACGGAAATTTGCCATTATTTTCTTGAGCTTAGCAAACTCCAACAGTATTTCAGCCAGGCCTGAAATTGGTTACAATTCCGCTTTGCTATTAAGATAGCTTCTGACACATTCCTGCCCGGGGATGTGTCAGATCACAGAAGCACAGGATTCAGCGCTTCAGTGGTTATTTTTAATGCAGACGCTCCGATTCAAAAAGGCGCAATTGTGCGCCTTTTTAGTATGACTCAAGGTGGAATGTGACCGACCTCTCTCAGATACGCAATTTTTCCATTATCGCCCATATCGATCACGGTAAATCCACGGTCGCGGACCGGATTATCCAGCTGTGCGAGGGTCTGACCGAGCGGGAGATGAGCGAGCAGGTGCTCGATTCGATGGACCTGGAGCGCGAACGCGGTATCACCATCAAGGCGCAGAGCGTGACGCTCAATTACACCGCCCGTGACGGCAAGATCTACCTGTTGAACTTTATCGACACGCCGGGGCACGTGGATTTCTCCTACGAAGTCTCGCGCTCGCTGGCCGCCTGTGAAGGGGCGCTGCTGGTGGTCGATGCCTCCCAGGGGGTCGAGGCCCAGAGCGTCGCCAACTGCTACACCGCCATCGAACAGGGGCTCGAAGTGCTCCCGATCCTTAACAAAATCGATCTGCCGGCGGCCGAGCCGGATCGGGTGATCCAGGAGATCGAGGAGATCATCGGCATCGAGGCCAAAACCGCCGCCCGGGTCTCGGCCAAAACCGGAGAGGGGATGAGCGAGCTGCTGGAGGAGATCGTGCATCTAATCCCGCCGCCCGAGGGCGATGTGGACGCGCCCCTGCAGGCACTGATCATCGACTCCTGGTTCGACAATTATCTGGGCGTGGTCTCGCTGATCCGGGTCAAGCAGGGCACCCTGCGGCGCAAGCAGAAGATTCGCATCATGGCGGCGGATCGCAACCACCAGGTGGACCGGGTCGGGATTTTCACCCCCAAAAAGCGCGACACCGAACAACTGCATGCCGGTGAGGTGGGCTTCATGATCGCCGGTATCAAGGAGGTCGACGGGGCGCCGGTCGGCGATACCATCACCGACGCCGTTAATCCGGCCGACGCGCCGCTGCCGGGTTTCAAACCGATCCAGCCGCAGGTCTTTGCCGGCCTGTTTCCGGTCGAAGGCGATGACTACGAGGGACTGCGCGAGGCGCTGTCCAAATTGAAACTCAACGATGCCGCCCTGTATTACGAGCCGGAGACTTCCCAGGCACTGGGCTTCGGGTTTCGCTGCGGCTTCCTCGGCATGCTGCACATGGAGATCGTCCAGGAACGCCTGGAGCGCGAATACAACCTGGATCTGATTACCACCGCACCCTCGGTGGTCTATGAAGTACTGACCCAATCCGGTGAACTGCTGAATATCGAAAACCCGTCCGAGCTGCCCGAGCTGAACGATATCGAGGAGATTCGCGAGCCGATCGTGCGCGCCTCGATCCTGGTACCCCAGGAGCATGTCGGTAATGTGATCACCCTGTGCGTCGAAAAGCGCGGGGTACAGAAGAAAATGCAATATCTGGGCAGCCAGATACTGCTGGAATACGAGTTGCCAATGAATGAAATCGTGCTCGATTTCTTCGATCGACTCAAATCAGTCAGCCGGGGTTATGCTTCACTGGATTACGAATTGCTGCGTTTTGAACCGTCCCATCTGGTCAAACTGGATATTCTGATTAACGCTGAAAAGGTCGACGCCCTGTCGATTATCGTGCATCGCGATCAGGCTGAATACCGGGGCCGGGATCTGGCCGAGCGGATGAAGGAAATCATTCCGCGTCAGATGTTCGAAGTGGCAATCCAGGCGGCGATCGGCTCCAAGGTTATTGCCCGAACTACCGTCAAGGCGTTGCGCAAGAATGTCACCGCCAAATGTTACGGTGGGGATGTAACACGTAAACGCAAGTTGTTAGAAAAACAGAAAGCCGGCAAGCGACGCATGAAGCAGGTTGGCAAGGTGGATATACCGCAGGAAGCTTTTCTGGCGGTGCTAAATGTAGGGAAAGATAAATGAGTTTTGATTTTGAACTGTTACTGGTGCTGGCTACCGTGATCAGTGGTGTGATCTGGCTGGTGGATGCCCGGTTTTTTGCCAAACGTCGTGAACCGGTACAGGCCGAAGGAGCAGAGGGGGAATCGAAAACCAATGAGCCCTATCTGGTCGAATTCGCCCGTTTTCTGTTTCCGGTCGTGCTCATCGTATTGGTATTGCGCAGTTTTGTCGCCGAACCTTTCAAGATTCCCTCCGGTTCCATGTTACCGACGCTGGAAGTTGGGGATTTTATCCTGGTTAATAAATTCGCCTATGGCCTGCGTCTTCCGGTCGGGCATCAACGCTTTGTTGATCTGGGCGATCCTGAGCGTGGTGACGTGATTGTCTTTCGCTATCCCGAAAATCCGGATATCGATTATATCAAGCGCGTTATCGGCGTACCGGGCGACGAAGTCGCCTATTATAACAAGTCGCTTTATATTAATGGCGAGCCGGTCCCGCTGGAGAAGTTGGACGGGTATTACAAAAATTACCCGCAGGCGTTGCGCTATACAGAGACGCTGGGTGATGTCGAGCATGATGTCCTGGTGAACACCATCGCTTCGGCTCGCGATTTTGTTGTCAATGTGCCCGAAGGGAACTATTTTGTAATGGGGGACAATCGGGATAACAGCCGTGACAGCCGGGTCTGGGGATTTGTTCCCGAGGAAAACCTGGTGGGCGAGGCCTTCCTGATCTGGATGAACTGGAACTGCACCTTCAGTGCCATGACCCGCCTGGCATGCCAGATGCCGGACTGGGGCCGCATTGGCAGTGTGATCGAATAAACCGAGCAGATAATAACAGGTGGCGAGGAGGGAATGATGAATAACATGCAATATCAAAAAGGGATGTCCGGACCGGGCTGGATTCTTGTTCTGGCACTGATTGCCTTTTTCACACTGCTGGGACTGAAAGTCATTCCGGTTTATATGAACTCCATGACTGTCGGCTCTGTCCTGTCTGATATGGAAGAGGAGCCGGGCCTGGGCCGTAAATCTCCGGCTGAGGTGCTGGAAACACTGAGCAAACGCCTGAGTATCAATATGATCAGGGATATCGGTCGCGATGAAATCTACCTGGAATCCGATAAGGATGCGTATTACATCGATATCGCGTATGAGGTGCGTCGCGATTTTATTGGTAATATCGATCTGGTGCTGAGTTTTAATAAAAGTGCGGAGATTTCCAAACGGTAATGGCGCATCTGGATAAACTCTGTCGCAAACTGGGTTATGCGTTTCAACAACCCGAATTACTGGAGCGGGCCTTAACCCATCGCAGCTTCGGTTCCCGCAACAACGAGCGCATGGAGTTTCTCGGTGATGCGATTCTCGGTTATCTCGTCAGCACCGAGCTGTATAACCAGTTTCCGAAAGCCAGCGAGGGCCAGCTGAGTCGGTTGCGCGCCAGTCTGGTCAAGGGAGAAACCCTCGCGAGTATTGCGACCGAGCTGGAACTGGGTGAATACCTTCAACTGGGCTCCGGTGAATTAAAAAGCGGCGGCCATCGGCGCCGCTCGATTCTGGCCGATGCTTTTGAAGCCGTTATTGGCGCGGTCTATCTGGATAGCGGTATCGACAGTGCCCGCGCGCTGGTACAGACTTTCTTCCATGACAAAATTACCGGGCTTGATCCCCAGACCCTGCAAAAAGATCCCAAGACCCGACTCCAGGAGTTTTTGCAAGCGCGTGGCACCGAGTTGCCCGAGTACGAGGTGATTGCCACAGAGGGCAAGGCGCATGCACAGCGTTTTCGCGTTGCCTGCCGTATTGCGGGAATCGACGAGCCGATACTCGGTGAAGGTACCAGCCGGCGCAAGGCCGAGCAGGCTGCCGCCGATAAAATGTTACAGACACTGGCAGGGCAGGATCATGGCTGAAGCGTTTCGTTGTGGTTATGTCGCGCTGGTGGGGCGGCCCAATGTGGGTAAATCCACCCTGATGAACCATTTGATCGGGCAAAAACTGAGTATCACCTCGCGCAAGCCCCAGACCACCCGCCATCGGATTCTTGGAATCAAAACCACGCAACAGGCCCAGATCATCTATGTGGATACACCGGGTATCCATCAACAGGCCAAAAAGGCGATGAACCGCTTCATGAACCGTACCGCCAGTGGCGTGCTGGAGGATGTGCAGGTCATTGTGTTTGTCGTAGAAGCCCTTAAATGGACTGACGAGGACGACATGGTCCTGGCCGCGCTGAAAAATACCCGCGCGCCGATCATTCTTGCCGTCAACAAGGTCGATCGTATCAAGCAAAAAGATCAGTTATTGCCGTATTTGCAAACGTTGGGACAAAAATACGATTTCGCCGAGGTCGTGCCGCTGTCAGCCAAATCCGGCAGTAATCTGCCTCAATTGGAACAGACAATCATCGGGCATCTGGAACAGTCCGAACCCTGGTATCCGGAAGATCAGCTGACCGATCGCAGCGCCCGTTTTCTGGCCGCCGAGATCGTGCGCGAGAAACTGATGCGTAATCTGGGGCAGGAACTGCCTTATGCCACGACCGTCGAAATCGAAAAATTCGAGGAGCTGGAGCGACTGAACCGGATTCACGCCCTGATCTGGGTCGAGCGGGACAACCAGAAGTCGATTGTCATTGGCGAGAAAGGTGAACGCCTGAAAAAGGTCGGTCAACAGGCACGCCTGGACATGCAGAAACTGTTTGATAAAAAGGTTCATCTGGAATTGTGGGTCAAGGTCAAGGCGGGCTGGTCCGATGACGAACGGGCGCTGTCCAGTCTGGGCTACCGTGACGACGATTAACCCCGGAGTCAACAAAGCCCATGCCGGCGGAACATCGTCAACAGTTGCAATACGGCTTTATTCTGCATAGCCGGCCGTATCGCGATACCAGCAGTTTGCTGGATATTTTTACCCGTGATGGCGGTCGGGTTTCGCTGGTCGCCCGGGGGGTGCGCGGCAGCCGCTCACGTAACAGTGCCCGCCTGGAAGCGTTCGTGCCGTTGTTGTTTTCCTGGGCCGGACACGGCGAGCTGCGAACGATGACCGCCGTGGAGTCGGGAGGCACGGCTTATTCGTTGCCCGGCAGCCGGATTATCAGCGGCTTTTACATGAACGAGCTGATCCTGCGGCTGCTGCATCGCGACGACCCGCACCCGGAACTGTTCGCCTGCTATGAGAGCGCCTTGCAGGGCCTGCGGGACGAATCGGTTCCCCAGGAGGCGGTATTGCGACGCTATGAGCGGGAATTGCTCGAAGAGCTGGGTTACGGCCTGCAACTGGCGGAGGATGCCCACAGCGGCGAACCGCTGCACGCCGACAGCCAGTATTGTTATCATCCCGAGCAGGGACCGATAGCACAGCCTGACAGTTCGCAGCGAGAGTATCCGGTCATCAGCGGTCAAACCCTGCTGGCGATTCGCGCTAATGACTATCAGGACTCCCGGGTATTGCGCGAAGCCAAGATCCTGATGCGCTTTTTGCTCAGCCAGCATCTGGACAACCGGCCGCTCAAATCCCGCGAGCTCTACTGGCAAAGTCGTGATTTATAAGTGACTAGTCACTAGAAACTGATTTCGAACGAGGTAAACAATCCGTGTCCGACGCAAGCAATGAAATTTTACTGGGTGTCAACATCGACCATATTGCCACCCTGCGCCAGAGCCGGGGAACGTTGTATCCCGAGCCGGTCCAGGCCGCACTGCTGGCCGAGCAGGCGGGGGCCGATTCCATTACCCTGCATTTGCGCGAAGACCGACGGCATATTCAGGATCGCGATGTGCTGATGTTGCGCGATCTCGTGCAGACCCGGATGAATCTGGAAATGGCGGTGACCGACGAAATGCTGGCGATCGCCAGACAGATTAAACCGGCGGATTGCTGTCTGGTGCCCGAGCGGCGCGAGGAATTGACGACCGAAGGCGGGCTGGATGTCAAAGGCCAGCGCCAGCGCATAGGCGATGCCTGCCAGCAGCTGGCCGATGCCGGCGTGCGCGTTTCACTGTTTGTTGATGCCGATCCCGAACAGATCAGCGCCGCGGCCGAGTGTGGTGCGCCGGTGATCGAAATCCATACCGGTCACTATGCGGATGCCACGACAGCGGCCGACAGGGAAAGTGAGTTCGGAAAAATTGCCCAGGCGATGGAGCAGGGTCTCGGTCTGGGGCTGCAGGTCAATGCCGGCCATGGCCTGCATTATCACAACGTCAGTCGGATTGCCGCGCTCAAGGGTGTCCGGGAGCTGAATATCGGGCATGCGATTGTGGCCCGCAGCGTTTTCACCGGTCTGGAAGAGGCCGTGCGGGAAATGAAGCGACTGATGGTGACGGCGCGATTCGCTCCCTGAGTTTAACCGCTAGCCAACGTCAGCGTCAGACGAAGGAACCTGCAAGAACAACACGGTATCCACCTCCATCTCCGGGAGTAGCCTGAATGTCAGGCAGCGCGGTGCGCAGCCTGACCTGCCTCTTGCGCACCTTTTTGGAACAGTGATTTAGCGCCTGTGCACGCAACCAGCAGAAGTGACTATACGCGGCAAAACTATCGCTGTACCGGGGATACTGTCCCACCGCAAGGGATTATGTCTCGGCGCGCAGCTGTTCGGCCAGCTGTGGCCCCTGTTCCTGCAGGCGGGCGATTTCCGTACTCAACCGGGCAAAACAGGCCTGCAGCTGATCCGTTTGCTGCTGCTTGATGCATTCTTCCATCGCCCGGGCGGTCTCGCGCAATGCCGGCACACCGCAATAGGCGGTTGAGCCATAGAGTTTATGGGCCGGATCCCACATGGCGTCTCGTGCGCCGCTATCGATGGCCTGCGCCAGCTGACTTTGCAACACAGGCAGTTCCTCGAGCAGCATGCGGAACAGATCGCAGGCCAGCTCGCGATTACCGCCTGCCTGTGCCAGTGCCTGTTTTTTGTCCAGCAGGGCCGGCGCCGCTTGTGCCGAATCGGTTTCTGTCATGTGTCAGCCTCTTTGAGCGGATGGTGATAACGGGTTTGTGCCAGGGTTGATGCCCGTTCCGTGAAAATTGTCCCGGCTGATGAAAATGCAGCCCATAACGCGGTAAACTGTGGCAATGAACTTTCCAACGATTGAAGCCTTTGTCGGCAACACCCCCCTGGTTCGCCTGCAACGTTTGCCCGGTGAGACCAGCAATACCCTGCTGGTCAAGCTCGAGGGCAACAACCCGGCCGGATCGGTCAAGGATCGGCCCGCCCTGAGCATGATCCAGCATGCCGAAAAACGGGGTGAAATCCAATCCGGGGATACCCTGATCGAAGCCACCAGCGGCAACACCGGCATCGCGCTGGCCATGGCGGCGGCCATCAAGGGCTATCGCATGGTGCTGCTCATGCCCGAGAACATGAGCGTCGAGCGCCGCGCGGCCATGAAAGCCTATGGCGCCGAGATCATCCTGGTCAGTGAACAGGCGGGCATGGAAGGTGCCCGGGATCGGGCCGAGCAGATGGCCGCTGACGGGCAGGGCAGGCTGCTGGATCAGTTTTCCAACCCGGATAATCCGCTGGCCCATTATGAAGGCACCGGCCCCGAGATCTGGCGGGATACCGACGGCGGTGTAACCCATTTTGTCAGCGCCATGGGGACCACGGGGACCATCATGGGGGTTTCGCGCTATCTCAAGGAACAAAGCCGCGCCGTGCAGATTGTCGGCGTGCAGCCCGCCGAAGGGGCGAAAATCCCCGGCATTCGCCGCTGGCCCGAGGCCTATCTGCCCGCCATTTTCGATGCGGCGCGGGTCGATCAAACCCTGGACGTGACCCAGGAGGAGGCCGAGGAGACCACCCGGGCACTGGCCGCCCGGGAAGGTATTTTTTGCGGCATTTCCTCCGGCGGCGCGGTGGCGGCGGCGTTGCAACTCTCCCGGCAGGTGGACAATGCCGTCATCGTCTCGATCATTTGTGATCGGGGAGATCGCTATCTTTCGACCAATGTTTTCTCCGCCTGAGCCGCCCGGATCACCATGGCACGCCAACGCCGTATACAGACCACCGAGCCGGTTATTGCCGACATCGAGAACATGACCCCCGAAGGTCAGGGGATTGCCCGCATCGCCGGCAAGACCGTCTTCATCGACGGCGCGCTGCCCGGCGAGCAGGTGGAGTTTGTCTATACCCGTAGCCGGCGTAATTACGATGAAGGCCGGGTCCAACAGGTCTTGTCGGCTTCGCCAGCACGCGTCGAGCCGACCTGTGCGCACTTCGGAGTTTGCGGCGGCTGTCGCCTGCAACATGTCAGTAGCGAAGAGCAGGTGCGTCTCAAGCAACAGACCCTGCTGGATGATCTCGCCCGCATCGGCCGGGTGACGCCGGAGTCGGTTTTGCAACCGCTGACCGGGCCCATCCGGGGTTATCGCAACAAGGCGCGGCTCGGGGCCCGCTATGTGGACAAGAAAGAAAAAGTGCTGGTCGGCTTTCGCGAGCGCGGCAGTCACTTTCTGGCTGAACTGGAACAGTGCCACATCCTGACGCCCGAACTGGGGGGACGCCTGCCCGAACTGGGTGATCTGGTGCGCCGGCTCAGTGGTTATCGCCGGTTGCCCCAGATCGAAGTGGCCGCCGGCGACGAGCAGACCGCGCTGGTGTTTCGCAATCTTGAACCGTTGACTGAAGACGATATTCGTCTGTTGATCGATTACGGCAAGGCCAATGATTTTGTCATCTATCACCAGCCCAAAGGACCGGACAGTGTGACACTGCTCTATCCCGAGCAGGCCACATTACGCTATACACTGCCCGAGTTTGACGTGACACTGGAATTTCTGCCGACCGATTTCACCCAGGTCAACAGCGATATCAACCGCCGCATGGTAAGCCATGCCCTGCAGTTGCTCGAGGTGAACCCCGATGATCGGGTATTGGAACTGTTCTGCGGCCTGGGTAACTTTTCCCTGCCGCTGGCACGTCGGGCGGGCGAGGTCGTTGGCGTGGAGGGCGAATCCGATCTGATTCAGCGCGCCCGGGCCAATGCCAAACTCAACCGCATTGATAACGCGCAATTCCACGTTGCCAATCTGTTCGAGGACACCGCCGCCGAACCCTGGCTGAAAAAACAAACTTATAACAAGGTGTTGCTGGATCCGCCCCGCAGTGGCGCCGCATCGATGATCCCGCAACTGGCCGCCACGGGGGCGCAACGCGTCGTGTATGTCTCCTGTAATCCGGCGACCCTGGCACGCGATGCGGGCGAACTGGTCAACCAGCACGGCTACAGGCTGGCCAGCGCCGGGATCATGGACATGTTTCCGCACACCGCGCATGTGGAATCCATTGCCCTGTTTATCAAAGGTGAATAATGGCGATCGAGATCGAACGCAAATTTCTGGTCAACAGTGATAGCTGGCGCGAGCAGGCCGATGCGGGGCAACATCTGGCGCAGGGCTATCTGATCGGATCACGCGAGGCGTCGGTGCGGGTGCGCATCGCGGGCGAACAGGCCAATCTGAATATCAAAAGCGCGACCCTGGGCATTTATCGTCAGGAGTATGAATACCCGATTCCACTGGCCGATGCGCGGGAAATGCTCGATGCCCTGTGTGAGAAACCGGTCATAGAGAAAACCCGTTATCACGTCAACCATGCCGGTCATACCTGGGAAGTCGATGTGTTCGAGGGGGATAACGCCGGGCTGGTGGTGGCCGAGATCGAGCTGGCGTCCGAATCGGAAACGTTCGAACCACCACACTGGCTGGGTGAGGAAGTCTCCGCGGATCCGCGTTATTATAATGTCAGCCTGGTCAAACATCCCTATAAAGCGTGGCGCTGATGAGTTCACAGCCTGAAGTGCATATCCGCGTGCAGGATCAGACCCTGCGGGTCGTGCAGGACGGTGACGAGCTGGCCTGTTTTCGCGTCGCCACCGCCAGAAATGGCGTGGGCGAGCGCAACGGCAGCCAACAGACCCCGCGTGGCTGGCACAAGATCCGCGCCAGAATCGGTGCCGGGCAACCGGAGAACACGGTGTTTGTCGCCCGACGGCCCACCGGCGAGATCTACACCCCCCGGTTGCGTGAACAGTACCCGCAAAGGGACTGGATATTGAGCCGCATCCTGTGGCTCAGCGGCCTGGAGCCGGGCGTCAACCGGCTCGGCGCGGTCGATACCATGCGCCGTTATGTCTATATCCACGGTTGTCCGGATGAGGATACTATGGGGATTCCCAGCTCCCACGGCTGTATTAAAATGCGCAATGCCGATATTCTCACCCTGTTTGACATGCTGCCCGCCGGCACGCGTGTCCGTATCGAAGAGTAACCGGAATACGCCATGTCACTGGGACCCGTTATGCTCGATATTGCCGGCACGACATTGTCGGAAGACGATCGTGCGCTGTTGTTGCATCCGCACGTGGGCGGCGTAATTCTGTTCAGTCGCAATTTTGAGTCCATCGACCAGTTGCACCAGCTGGTGCGCGAGATTCATGCCCTGCGCGAGCCGCGTCTGCTGGTTTCGGTGGATCACGAAGGCGGACGGGTGCAACGCTTTCGCGACGGTTTCACTCATATTCCCCCGACCCGTCTGTTTGGTCAGATTTATGAGCACGACCATCACAAGGCCAGAGCGCTAACCCGCCAGGCTGGCTGGTTAATGGCCATTGAACTGCGGGTCCTGGATATCGATTTCAGTTTTGCCCCGGTGCTGGATCTCGATTACGGGGTCAGCGAGGTCATTGGCGATCGCGCGTTTCATTCCAAACCCGAGGTGGTGGCCGAGCTGGCCCATGCCTGGATGCAGGGCATGGCCGATGCCGGCATGGCCGCCACCGGCAAGCACTTTCCCGGCCACGGCGCGGTCGAGGCCGATTCCCACAAGGCCGTGCCGGTCGACTCGCGTGATTACCAGGATATCTATCATCACGATATTCTGCCGTTTCGTCGCATGATCGGTTATGGCCTGACCGCGATCATGCCGGCGCATATCATTTACAATAAAGTGGATCGCCTGCCGGCCGGATTCTCCGCCATCTGGTTGAAACAGATTTTGCGCGAGCGCTTGCAGTTTCAGGGTGTGATTTTCAGCGACGATCTGGATATGGAAGGGGCCAGCGTCGCCGGCGAGCGCTATAGCGAACGGGCGCGATCGGCATTGCAGGCCGGCTGTGATATGGTCCTGGTGTGCAATAATCGCGACGCGGCCGTCGACGTGCTGGAGTCGCTTGGGGATTATGAAGATCCGGTCGCGCACCTGCGACTGGCGCGCATGCACGGCAAGGGCGAGGTGGATCGCCAGCAATTGCATGCCTCAAGTCAATGGCGCCAGATTACCGGACAGCTGGATAAATACAGCGCCAATCCATCGCTGGCATTCGATTTTTAATAACAGGCCTATAAGGCACCGACATGCTTGAACAGATTACCCTCTATATCGATGAGCTGCTGGATGGCAACTGGTGGATCGTGCACAGCTTTGTCATTATCTTTGCCACGCTGTTGCTGGACTTTATCCAGAAACGGGTTCTGAAGCATCTGGAAAAACGTTTTCAGAAGACGGCCAGTATCTGGGATAACTCTCTGGTCAGTTCCATTCGTCATCCTGTCACCCTGTTTATCTGGGTTCTGGGTATTTCGTTTTTGATGGCGGTGTTTGATCTCGAATCCGACCGTGCGGTGCGTGAGGTCGGGGCGATCATTGCGATTGCCTGGGCGCTGCTGCGTTTTGTGGATCAGATGGAGAAAAACATTCTCGATCGCAAGGATCTGGAAGGCAAGCCACTGGATAGAACCACGGCCGATGCGATCACCCAGTTGCTGAAAATCTCGGTGTTTATCACGGCGTCCCTGGTCATGTTGCAGACACTCGGGGTCAATATCTCGGCGATCCTGGCCTTTGGCGGTATCGGCGGCATCGCCATCGGTTTTGCGGCCAAGGACATGCTGGCCAACTTCTTTGGCGCCATGATGATCTACTTTGACCGGCCCTTTGCCATTGGCGACTGGGTCCGCTCGCCGGATCGTAATATCGAGGGCACGGTAGAGAAAATCGGCTGGCGACTGACGATTGTCCGTACTTTCGACAAGCGGCCCATCTACGTGCCCAATTCCGTGTTTTCCAGTATCGTGGTGGAAAACCCCTCGCGCATGTTCAATCGCCGGATTTTCGAAACCATCGGGGTGCGCTATACGGATGTGGATGTGTTACCGAAAATTATCGCTGATGTGAAAGCCATGTTACAGGCACATCCGGAAATCGATCAGGAGCAGACCCTGATCGTCAACTTCAACAGTTTCGGTGCCTCGTCGCTCGACTTCTTTGTGTATACCTTTACCAAAACGGTCAAATGGATCGAGTTTCACGAAGTCAAGCAGGACGTGCTGTTCAAAATCAGTGATATTATCGCCAGTCACGGCGCCGAAGTGGCCTTCCCGACCCGGACATTGCATATGCCGGATCTAATAGAAGGTGCGAATCTGCCACAACCACCGACAACACAATAATGAATATCAATACCGTTAACCAGACAATGAACGAGGCGGATTGCCTCTATGATCAGCAACAGGTCGAAGCGGCGCTGGATAAAATGGCCGCGGCAATGACCCAGGTATTGAAAAACAGCGATCCGCTGGTCCTGTGCGTGCTGACCGGTGCCATCATCCCGGCCGGTCATCTGCTGACCCGGTTGAATTTTCCCTTGCAGATCGACTACATCCATGCCACCCGCTATGCCGGTGGGACCAGTGGCGGCGATCTGAACTGGCAGGTGCGGCCTACACATCCTCTGGCGGGACGGAATATTCTTATCATTGACGATATCCTGGACGAGGGAATAACACTGGCGGCGATCATGGAGCACTGCCGCGCCGAGGGCGCGACCGAAGTCTACAGCGCCGTACTGGTGGAAAAAATGCACGATCGTAAAAACGGTTTGCAGGCGGACTTTGTCGGCCTGCGAACCGAAGATCGCTATCTGTTCGGATACGGGATGGATTACAAAGGCTACCTGCGCAATGCGCCGGGTATCTACGCAGTCAAAGGATTATAACTATGTCGAAAGTGGCCATCATCGGCGGCACCGGTCTGACCAGTTTGCAGAATCTGCAAATTTCCGGTCGCGAAATCATGCATACGCCCTATGGCGAGCCGTCCAGTACCCTGGTACGTGGCAAGCTGGGGGATAACGAGGTGCTGTTTTTGCCGCGTCACGGTTCGGGGCATACCATTACGCCGCACCGAATCAACTATCGCGCCAATCTCTGGGCACTCAAGGAGGCCGGTGCCGAGATGATTATCGCGGTCAATGCAATCGGCGGAATCCAGTCCGAATTCCAGCCTGGCTGTCTGGTGATCCCGGATCAGATCATCGATTACACCTGGGGGCGCAGTAACACCTTTTTCGAGGAAGGGGATAACCCGGTCATCCACGTCGACTTTACCTGGCCCTATTGCCGGAGTCTGCGCCAGGCGTTGTTAACGGCGGCGGAACAGGCGGGCGTCGGTGTGATTGATAAAGCCACCTACGGCGCCACCCAGGGACCGCGCCTGGAAACCGCCGCGGAGATCGACAAACTCGAAGCCGACGGCTGCAACATCGTCGGCATGACCGGCATGCCCGAAGCCGTCCTCGCCCGCGAGCTGGAAGCCTGCTACGCCTCCATCGGCGTCGTCGCCAACCTCGCCGCCGGCCGTCATGACGGCGAGATCACCATGGAAGAGATCGAACAACACCTGGCCGAAGGCATGAAAAACGTCCGCACCCTGCTCGAACACGTTATTCCTTTGTTATAAGTAAATAGACAGGATTCTGGTAATAACGCAAAGGATGCGAAGACGCAAAGAACGCAAAGTTTATTATTTTTCTTTGCGTCCTCTGCGCCTCTGCGACCTCCGCGTTATTTACAGCGTGTGTGACACGAGGATGTTACCCCGTCGAATCAGCTATTAATGGCTAGAGTTTGTCGGTTTCGACCGGGTGCATGATGATCAGCATGCCCAGGACGGGGTGGTCGAGGTAGTGCAGTTCGGTGCTGCGGATACGCCGCCGCAGTTGTTTGAGCTGATAAACCACCGGTTCTTCCGATTCTTCGATGTAAAAGTCAAAGCGGCCGGTTTCAGGGCGGGTCTGGAACATCACATTGGCATCGACGTGCAGGTAACGTGACAGGATGACCTTGATGTAGGCCTCCAGCTCGCCGGCTTCACCTTCCGGTTCGCTGTCGTCGTTACCGCGCTGGTCGGCATCGGGTTTCGATGGCTTGCCAGGGCCGGCGGGAACATTGCGGCTCAGGTGCACGTTCAGCGCCTCTTCCCATCGCATGCCTGGCTGGCGCCAGGCGGTATGTAGCAGGACCCGGCGGTTGGGGGATTCCTCGATTTTCTCGATCTCCTCGCTCAGGCGGTATTCATCCCGTGGCAGGGCCTTGAAGGTGTAGGCCGGGTTATAGTCCTCGGGAATCGGGCCGGGATAGGGGCGATTGAGTTCGATCATCACTTCCGACTCCGGCAATCCCCGTTCCACCGAGGTCGGCCAGTTTTCGCTCTGGCGATGTGAGGGCGCCAGGTTCTCGAAGATGATCAGCTCCACATCATAATAGCGAACCGGCTCATCATCATCGGCGGCGAGCGCCGGCAGGGCGAACAGGGCGAGGAGGGCCAGGCAGAGGATCTGTTTCAATGCTATATTCCTTAGCTTACAACCAGGTGAATAATGTAACCAATTATACCCCGACTTGACCAGCGAGAGGTGTTATGGCCGTCAAAGAAGTGCTCAAAATGGGACATCCGGTGCTGCGTCAGGTGGCGGAGCCGGTGAGTGAATTCAATACCCAGGCACTGGAGTCCCTGATTACCGATATGCTGGATACCATGCAAGCCCTGGACGGCGCCGGCCTGGCTGCCCCCCAGATCGGCGTCTCGCAACGGGTGGTGATTTTCGAGGTGGAGGCCAATCCCCGCTATCCCGATGTGGAAAGCGTCCCGCGGACGGTTCTGATTAACCCGGTAATCGTCCCGCTGGATGAGGAGCAGGAGGCGGGCTGGGAAGGGTGCCTCAGCGTGCCCGGTTTGCGCGGACTGGTCCCGCGTTATACACAGGTCCGTTACAGCGGTGTCGATGAGTATGGCGTGCATATCGAGCGGGAGGTCAGCGGGTTCCACGCCCGCGTCGTGCAGCACGAAGTGGATCACCTCGACGGCATCCTCTATCCGCAACGTATGACGGATATGCAGTATTTCGGTTTCGAGGAGGAGCTGGTGCAATTCGGCGTGCCCGGCAGCGGGCCGGCGTCGCGGGAATAAATCAAAGATAGTTAGCAGAGGGCAGTTAGCAGTTGGCAGCACTTGCAAAGGAAAACAGATTGCTTTTGCGTGCTTTTCCGCTTTGCGAGAGGATATTGAGTTTACGAAAAAGACAATTCGATTATATCTCTCGCAGAGACGCTGAGAACGCAAAGAAATCCGACTTTACATTGCGGGTTTGAGTCTTGGTGAAAGGCAATTGAATCAGGAATTAAAAAAACTTCGAGTGGATTTGATTAATGGGTTGGTTGAAAATTATTCATGTCAGTACGGTCATCATCACGATCAGTCTGTTTGTCATCCGGGGCCTGGGACTGTTCATGAATATGGGCTTCATGCGTCAGAAATGGGTAAAGATTGTCCCGCATATCAACGATACGGTATTGCTGGCCAGCGGCATCTGGATGGCCGTGCTGATCCAGCAGTACCCGCTGGTGCACGGCTGGCTCACCGCCAAGCTGATCGCCTTGCTGGTGTATATCGGGCTTGGACTGATGGTGTTTCGCTTTGCCCGAACCCGGCGTGAGCGGGTCGCGTACTGGCTGGTGGCGATCCTGGTGTTTGTCTACATGGTCAGCGTGGCGTTGTATCACCATCCGCTGGGGTGGCTGGTCACCCTTTGATTTGTTCCATCTCCAGGACAATTGCCGGAGCAGATTGAACAGCCGAAGGCTGGCCCGCGTGGAGGCAGGGATGCCCGGAATAACGGTTAAGAAGAGGGGATAAAAAATATTGTCAGGCTCGATAGAGCTATACGATATCGGGCAATCTGACTTGGCCAGACCATATCATATTATGGTAAGTGGCTGTCGCCCTGCGGGCGCCCTGGATCTTGAAAGCGGGCTCTCGTGCCCGCGCGGCGAGTGACTTTTCTTACTTGTCCAAGAAAAGTCACTAAAAGAAAAATGCCCGGAATGGGCGCTACAGGCCATACCGGTGGAGCAGACAATGGCGGATATCCAACAACTCTGGCAACAATACTTCCCTGAACTGGCAACGGACGATACCCCGGTGATGCAGTCCTTGCGCGAGCACGCCGGGCTGGCACGGCTGCCGGCGGGGCAGCCTGTGTTTCATGTCGGCAATGCCTGTGAGCAATACCTGCTGGTGGTTGCCGGCTCGGTACGCGTGCGGATGATCACCGAAAGCGGTCGTGAAGCCGTGCTGTACCGGGTTGGTCCCGGTCAGACCTGTATCCTCACCACGTCCTGCCTGCTCGCGGGTGAACACTATCCGGCGGAAGGGATCACCGACACCGAGGTCGAAGCCCTGACCCTGCGTCGGCGCGAATTCGAAACGGGACTGGAAGGGTCGGCCACCTTTCGCCGCTTTGTCTTCGCCAGCCTGGGCCAACGCCTGGCTGACGTGATCCGGCGCATCGATGAAGTGGCTTTCCAGTCAGTGGAACGCCGTCTGGCTCGCTATCTGCTGGCGCATGCCGATTCGCAAGGGCACTTGCATGTTACTCATCAGGATCTCGCCAGCGAACTGGGCAGTGCCCGGGAAGTGGTCTCCCGGCACCTGAAGCGTCTGGAAGGCCGGGGCCTGCTGCGCCTGCAGCGTTCCAGTATCACCCTGGTACAACACGACAGCCTGGAGACATTGGCGCAACACGCTGTGTGACAATGTCACTGAAATCGCCCACCGATTACCGCATGCTGTTAATCACAGGTTTATTGACACAGGAGAAGCGGTAATGAGCATAAATGAAGGTGGTGTGGATCGCGGAATTCGGGTTATTGCCGGTCTGGTACTGATCGGACTGACCCTGGCGGGCAGTATCGGTCCCTGGGGCTGGATTGGCGTAGTCCCCCTGGCAACCGGCCTGATAGGCTGGTGTCCGGCCTATTCACTGCTGGGGATCAAGACCTGCAAGGTCAAATAACTGGCCTTGTCATACCGGGAGCCGGCATGATGCCGGCTCTTTGTTTTTCGGTATCCCGTAATGTTGATCCGATATAGTGAAACGGTATCGGGCATCCAGCTTATTCAAAATGATCGCCCTGCGGGCGAGCTAAATCTCGAAAGCGCTGACCCGCCAGCGCGCCTCGGGTTCATTTCTTTGTCACGCGACAAAGAAACGAACCAAAGAAAACGCGCCCGAAAGACACCGCCGGTTCAGCCATTTCCAATGGCTGAACCGGTCCCCCTGCGCTTCTCGCTCCAGTCGGGCTCGCCAGACGGCACGTCCCTGTGCCGACTGGCGAGTGGCGGCATCCCTGCCGCCACCCTTCGGGCTGGTCCTCCTTTCGCTGCGATGCTCGGCGGCGTCTAACGGGATAAAAACAGGCTAGCGGCAATTCGGGAAATCCTGATGTTGTATGAAATTCGAGTGTCCTGCATCGAAAAATCGGGAAATGCTTGCTAGGATTAGAGAATGATTTCGGCGCCTATTGGATACGAGCAGCAAGCTTCAGACTTGCGGGACTGAAGAAATGAAAGACAGTGCGAGATATGCAAAGATCGTCGAGTGGTCGGAAGAAGATCAATGCTATGTCGGCAGCGCCCCCGGATTGATTTTTGGCGGCTGCCACGGTGAGGATGAAAAACAGGTCTTCGAGGAATTATGCCAGATCGTCGAAGAAGCAATAGAACTGTATCGCAAAGACAACAAACCTCTACCGCCACCGACTTCCGGGCATGACCTGGCCAACAGGTTACAAAACATCGCATAACAAGCTGAGTAGGGTTCTAGTCAGGCTAGAATCAGGTATAATATTTATGAAAGAATAGATGCCCAGATTTGATGTGGCATAAGAACAATTACGCCGTAGATTTCCACCGTCACGCCTTTCTGGATTTCCTGCAGCGCGGCGAAAATAACCATAACAGTATCAAATTTGGCATTTAGCGAATTCGAAAAAAGGAAATACGAGAAGCTGGTCGGTGATTATGTGGAAAAGCACCGTCCACCACCGCACGTCCGTAAAGAGCTGGATTTGTCATTTCGAATAGAAGGGCAAAGTATTGAGTTATTTGAAATCCGCCCGTTATGGGATAACCCAAATGAACGTATTGAAGAGCCGGTAGCGAAAGCAACATACATAAAAAGACAAGACACCTGGAAAATCTACTGGCAACGCGCCGATCTGAAATGGCATCGCTACGACCCAGCTCCTGAAGCTAAAAGACTCGAAGAATTCCTGAAAATCGTGGAACAAGACGAGTATTCATGTTTTTATGGATAGAAAGAACCATCCAATGAATCCAGGGTGGAGGGTGGCCTAACTATTTCTATTAAACGACAGTATGTAGAAAAGTGATAGATTTATTTTCCCCTGCGAATATTGGGGACAGTATACCTATTACTCTATGTAGACCAGGACCTAGCGGCTAGCCCCTAGCTGTGTAACCTCATAAGGTTGTTCACGGAAAATCCCAGTCGACTGATAGGCGGTTGGTAATCCAGACTCGCGTGAGGCCGATGCCAGTTGTACTGATGCAACCACGCCGACAGATGCTGCTCCCGCTGGTCTGAGCTGGCGTAAGCCCGGGCATAGGCCCACTCGCGCAACGCGGTTTGAATGAACCGTTCGGCCTTGCCGTTGGTGCGCGGACTGTAGGGCCGCGTCCGGCGGTGTGTCAGTCCCAGGCGTTGGCACAGTCGCGCAAAGCGTCGGGATTGGTAACAGGCCCCGTTGTCGGTCAACACCTGCTTGAAGTGGATCCCGAGGTGGGCATAGTAACGCACCGCCGCCAGCAAGGCCCGGCAGGCGCTTTGGCCGGTCTCATCGGGGTAAATCGTGCTAAAGGCCACCCGCGAGTGGTCATCGATGGCCACATGCACATACTCCCAACCGGCGCCGCGACTTTTGCGCTGCCGTTCCCCGGTGATCCGATGCCCGGGGCGGACAAAGCGGCCCAGCTTCTTGATATCCAGATGTAACAGGTCCCCCGGTGCCGCGTGCTCGTAGCGATTATCGGGCCGGCCCGGCGCCAATGCCCCGAGGCGGCGATTGAGTCCTTCACGTTGGAGCAGTCGGGCGACCGTGCTATGGCCGAGGTTCAGGGCCTGGGCAATTTGACGGTAGGTCTGGCGTTGGCGGCGGCGTTCGATGATCTGGGCACGGACCGGCTCGGCGGTCGCTCGGGGACTGGCGTGGGGCCGGGAAGAGCGGTCCCGCAAACCGACTTCTCCTTCGTCACGAAAACGGGCCAACCACTTATAGACCGTGCGG
Organism: Thiohalophilus sp.; assembly: GCF_034521165.1. Lineage (NCBI taxonomy): Bacteria > Pseudomonadati > Pseudomonadota > Gammaproteobacteria > Thiohalomonadales > Thiohalophilaceae > Thiohalophilus > Thiohalophilus sp. The sequence goes on along the minus strand of NZ_JAXHMV010000014.1, from coordinate 121,822 downwards.
GGACTGACGCCGGCGGCCTGGGCCGCTTCGGTGGGACGCAGCCCCTCTTCGAGCACACGTTGAACCAAAAGGGCTCGACCTTGAGGCGTTAATCGGGCATTTTTATGAATGTTCATCCGGGACTCCTGGAAGGTTGGTTTGTTCACACCTCCATTCTTCCGGGATCGTTCCGGATGAACAACCTATTGAGAGATCACACCTAGCTCCTGATCCTCAGGCGGCTTCCTTCTCCGCCAGTGTCGCCAGCAGGGTGTTGAGTTCGATGAACCGGTCTTCGGTCTCGGGCAGTTCCTTGTTGATGCGCAGTTTCTCGCCGCCATCCAGTTTGTATTGATCCGGGTGTGACTGGATCAGTTGAATAATCCGCGTGGGATCGATATCGGGCTGTTCGACGAACAGGATGCGGCCGCCTTCTTCGCCCAGTTCGATCTTGCGGATACCCAGCGGCAGGGCTTTGAGTTTGAGTTCGGTGACGGCGAACAGGTTTTTGACTTCCTCGGGCAGCAGGCCGAAGCGGTCGATCATTTCCACTTGCAGATCCTTGAGCTCCTGCGAGTCAGCGGCGTTGGCGATGCGCTTGTAGAGGATCAGGCGCTCGTGGATGTCGGGCAGGTAGTCGTTGGGGATCAGGGCCGGGCAGTACAGGTTGATCTCGGCGCCGTGGTTGAGGGGTTTGTCCAGCTGGGGCTCGTGGCCTTCTTTTAATGCCTTGACCGCGCGCTCCAGCAGTTCGGTGTACATGTGATAGCCGATTTCCATCATCTGGCCGCTTTGCTCGTCGCCCAGCAGTTCGCCGGCGCCGCGGATCTCCAGATCGTGGGTGGCCAGGGTGAAGCCGGTGCCCAGGGTCTGGATCGATTCGATGGCTTCCAGTCGTTTTTGCGCGTCCTGGCTCATGGCCCGGCGCGAGGGCGTAATCAGATAGGCGTAGGCGCGATGATGGGAGCGGCCGACGCGACCGCGCAGCTGGTAGAGCTGGGCCAGGCCGAAGCGATCGGCGCGGTTGATGACGATGGTGTTGGCCGAGGGGATGTCGATGCCGGTTTCGATGATGGTGGTGCAGACCAGAATATTGAAGCGCTGGTGATAGAAGTCGGACATCACCTGTTCAAGATCGCGCTCGCGCATCTGGCCGTGGGCGTGGCGAATGCTCGCCTCGGGAACCAGCTCGGCCAGCTTGCTGACCTGCTTTTCGATGGTCTCGATGTCGTTGTGCAGAAAATAGACCTGCCCGCCGCGGCGGATCTCGCGCAGGCAGGCTTCCTGGATCAACCCGTCCTGCCATTCGCTGACGAAAGTCTTGATCGCCAGACGCCGCGCCGGCGGGGTGGCGATGATGGACAGGTCGCGCATGCCGGACATGGCCATGTTCAGGGTGCGCGGGATCGGCGTGGCGGTCAGGGTCAGCACATCCACCTCCGAACGCAGCGCCTTGAACTTGTCCTTCTGGCGTACGCCGAAGCGGTGTTCCTCGTCGATGATCACCAGGCCCAGATTCTGGTATTGCACATCGCCTTGCAGCAGCTTGTGGGTGCCGATGATGATATCCACCTTGCCGGCCTCGAGATCGCGCATGATGGCCTGTTGCTGTTTGGTACTGACAAACCGGGACAGCGCCTCGACCCGCACCGGCCAGTCGGCAAATCTGTCACGGAAGTTCTCCAGATGCTGCTGGGTGAGCAGGGTGGTCGGCGCCAGGACCGCCACCTGCCTGCCGTCCTGCACGGCGATGAATGCGGCGCGCATGGCGACCTCGGTCTTGCCGAAGCCGACATCGCCGCAGACCAGGTGATCCATGGGCTGATCGGCGCGCATGCTTTCGATGACGTTGTCGATGGCCTGTTGCTGATCGGGCGTCTCTTCAAAGGGAAAGCCGGCGGCGAAGGCGCGATAGTGCGCCTCGTCGATATGATAGGCGTAACCGTGACGGGCCGCGCGCCGGGCATAGATGTCCAGCAGTTCGGCGGCCACGTCGCGCACCCGTTCGGCGGCCTTGCGCCGCGCCTTCTCCCACTGGCCGCTGCCCAGCTTGTGCAGCGGGGCGGTCTCCGGCGAGGCGCCGGTGTAGCGGCTGATCAGATGCAATGAGCTGACCGGCACATAGAGCTTGTCGGCGCCGGCGTATTCCAGGGTCAGAAACTCGGTGTCCTGGCCGTTGAGCTGCAGCGTCTGCAGCCCCTTGTAGCGGCCCACGCCGTAATCCTCGTGGACCACCGGCGCGTCGACGGTCAGTTCGGCCAGGTTGCGAACAATCGCGTCGCTGTCGCGATCGCTTTGCTTGCGCCGGCGCCGTTGCTGTACCTGCTGGCCGAACAGCTGGGTTTCTGCGATCACCGCCAGCGCCGGATCGTTCAGCAGCAGGCCCTGATCCAGCGGCGCGACGGTGATGGCCAGCCGTTCGTCGCTGTCGACAAACTGCTGCCAGCTGTCCACCTCGCGCGGGCGGATGTGATAGTGGCCCAGCAGATCCAGGATGTATTCGCGCCGGCCGGTGGTCTCGGCAGCGAACAGAGCGCGACCGGGGAAGGTGTCCAGAAACTGCCTGAGCTGGCGGGCCGGCTCGGCGGCGCGCACGTCCAGATTGAGCGGCGGCGGCGCTTCGGTGGCGAACTGGACGGCGCTGTCTTCTTCGAACTTGAAGTTTTGCAGTGCGACCCGCGGGTGCTGTTTCAGGCCCGCGAACAGCTCCGGCACCGGCAGGAACAGCTCGCTCGGGCTGAGCAGCGGGCGTTCCTGATCGTGGCGCAGCTGCTCGTAACGCTGGCCGACCTCGGTCCAGAAGCCCTCGGCGGCTTCCTCGAGTTGCGCTTCGCCCAGGAACAGGGTCGCCTGCGGCAGGTAGTCGAACAGGGTCGCCATCCGTTCGTGAAACAGCGGCAGATAGTACTCGATGCCGGCGCTGGCCAGCCCCTCGCTCACATCCCGGTAGACCCGGGCCTTTTGCGGATCGCCCTCGAAACGGGCCCGGAAGGCCTGACGGAAGCGGGAGATGGCCTCCTTGTGCAGCGGGTACTCGTGGGCCGGTAACAGGCGCACCTGTTCGACCTTGTCGGTGGAGCGCTGGGTCTCGGGATCGAACAGGCGGATGCTTTCGATCTCGTCATCGAACAGCTCGATACGATAGGGCACCTCGCTGCCCATGGGAAACAGATCGAGAATGTTGCCGCGCACCGCGAATTCGCCGTGTTCCATGACCGCCGAGACGCACTGGTAGCCGGCCGATTCCAGGCGCCGGCGCATTTCATCCAGTTGCAGGGTCTGGCCGCGATCCAGCATCAGGGTGTTGGCCTGCAGATACTCGGGCGGCGGCAGGCGATGCATCAGGGTCTGGACCGGAATCAGCAGGATGCCCTGCGGCATGTCGGGCAGGTGATACAGGCTGGTCAGGCGCCCGGAGATGATGTCCTGATGCGGCGAGAACACATCGTAGGGCAGGGTTTCCCAGTCGGGGAAATTGAGAATCGGCAGATCGGTGTCGGCCAGATAAAAGCGCAGCGCATATTCCAGGCGCTGGGCGGCGGCCGTGTCGGCGGCGATGACCACCAGCGGCCCGGTATGCTCACGGGCCGCCCGGGCGATGACCAGCGCCGGGCTGTTGCCATACAGTTGCCCCCAGCGGGACAGCTCGCCGGCCCGCCCGGGCAGCGGCGGATGAAACGGATTACACAGGGAGACGTCTGACATGCGAACGGTTGGCGGCTGACCACGGCGAAAACAGGGTGGTCATTTTAGCGGGATCGGCCGCGGATGTGAAAACTATCGGCGGCCTTCCCGGCAGGGATTCAGCGAATTTCGTCGATAGAGAGCTTTTTATCCATGATATTGGGGGTGATCAGCCCGTAGCCCTGTTGCTGCCAGTGCACCAGTTCGGTGATGGCCGACGGGGCCAGTTTGATGAAATCCTGGAAGTCGTCGGTGTGGTAATCGTAATCCTTGGCCGCCAGGCCGCAGACGATGAACTCCACGCCCAGCTGGTCGTAATATTTCATGCGTTCGACCGCGTCCCGGTACTTTTCATAATTGTGTTTGGCGACCGTGACAATTTCGGTGCCGTGAATGACCACCTTGATGCTCATGAATTCGGGCGAAAAGTTATACGGCGCCTCGCCCAGCGGATTGATATAGGAGCGCACCCAGTACAGGGCCGAGTTGATCTTCTCCGGGTGATCGAAATAGAAATCGAACACCACTTTGGGATCTTCATAGGGCGTTTTGACAATTTCCCCGCTATGTGCAGGGCTATAGAACAGCAACAGGGTGAATAACAGAACCAGTGGACGGGTCATGGCGGCACTCCTTTAACGGGGCCTTTACCCAGTATAGAAGAGACAGGGCCGAGTCACGAGGTACGAGTGCCGAGTAAAAGCGCTGTTAACAGAAATAATTATGTCTTGCTATCTGTAGTGTTATTGGTCGAGCAAGCAATGTAAATACTTTTGTTGAGTAAAAGAAAAGGGCCGGGGAGAGAAATAAAAATTCCTCGTCCCTCGGCCCTCGTCACTCGTCCCTGTGTTTTCAGAAGTCCAGATAAACCCCAAGGAAGGGACCGTCGAATTTCATGTTGGCATAGACATCATCCAGATCGTCCAGCTCCATTTCCAGCGAACGGTAACCGGCTTCGATGCCGAGCAAGTAGCTGGTGGTGTAGCTGACCCGCGCGGTGACGTCGGTGAGGCTGCTGTCGCCGATGTCCAGCGCGTTGCCTTCCACACGGAATTCCAGCCCCGGCCACGGGGTGACGCCCACACCGAGATAACCCATCGGGACGATGCCGTCGAAGCTGTTGTTCACAGTATCGCTACCACTGGTCAGGGTCGCTTCGGCATCGACCATCTTGGCGGTGAGGCCGAAGTCGAAGCTGACCACGTTGTCCAGCAGCTGCCAGTAGAGGGTGACGTCGGTGTGATCCAGCACCAGTTCCGATGTGATCGGCTGGGATTGAGAAAAGGTTGTACCACCATAGTCAAATGTGGAGTTGATGGTCCCGGAGCCACTGCTGGTCAGGTTGGTCTGCATGACCTTGATGTTGGGAATCAGCGGCACCGGATGCTCGACCAGCGCATAAAAATAACCTTCCTTGTCATCCTCCAGATTGAGATCGTTCTTGAGGTCGGCGTTGTGACTGCTGTTAGTGGTCTGATAACGGATATGGCCGCTGGGATCGTGATCCCACATGCCGGCGCCGAAGCGGGCACCGATGAAGTCGGCGAAGGCCGGTGAGCCCATCGCCAGGGCGGGCAGGGCAATGGCAAGTTGGCGTAACAACATAGTGATCGTCCTTTTTCTTGAATAATGAGTGAATTCTTGGCTGATATAGTCGCCATTATTGTCTTATCGGCGCATGATGCAAGGGCTTTATCCCCGATTTGTGCCGGGCGCCCGGGTTCGGAGCGGGCCGCTCACTGGCGCAACGTCAGGATATTGTCTTTCTGGTTCAGCTCCAGCTGTTTGAGAAAGCTCATCCCGAGCAGGATTTCATCGCCGCTCACATTGGGATTGATGGAGGCGGGCAGATCGGTCAGCCGGATATGCCCCAGGCTGACGCTGTCGAGGCGGGTGGCATAGCCCCGGGCCAGGCCGTTGGCGGTCTGGAAGGTGACCTGGCGACCGCGCTCCAGCCCCAGGCGGTTGGCGACATTTTCGGGGATGGCGATATCGGTGGCGCCGGTATCGAGCAAAAAGGTCACTTCCTGACCGTTGATCTTGCCGTTGGCGACATAGTGACCATAGCGGTTCTGTTTCAGCACCACTTCCCGGCTGCCGTCGGCCGCCTGGCGCTGCACCACCTGCTGGTTGGGGTTTTGCTGATCGCCCAGGTACTTGTCGAAAAACAGGGTCAGCAGGGCCAGCAGCACCAGCCACATGGCGAACACCATGCTTTTGCCGATTTTGCGTTGCTGTTGTTCGGGTGAATTCATCTCACTATCCTGTTACGACGTTCCGGCAGGTTGTCCTTTCGAGTACACACAGCACCGAAACATTGTGTACACCGACCAGAGACCAGGCTCTCGCAGAGGCGCAAAGCACGCTGAGCATGATTGATATCAGATTACTTTGCGCCGTGGCGTCTCTGCGAGAGATAAGCTTTTTCCTTCTACTGCAACCAGGCCAGACCACGAAAAAAACCGCGCTGTGACGGGCGCTTTTGATTATTTGCGGTCGCTATAGCGCAATAACAAGTCGTCGTAGGCGTCGATGCGTCGATCACGCAGATAGGGCCACAGGCGCCGGACGCTGTCGCTGCGGGCCAGGTCGAGCTCGGTGATCAGCCGCTGCTCCTCGTCGGCCGGGGCTTCGGCCAGGATTTCCCCCTGCGGGCCGGCGATGAAGCTGTGGCCCCAGAACCGGATCCGATCGCCGGTCACGGGGTCGGTCTCCACGCCGGTGCGGTTACAGGCCAGCACCGGCAGGCCGTTGGCCACCGCGTGCGCGCGCTGGCTGAGCTGCCAGGCCTCGAGCTGGCGCTGCTGTTCTTCGGCAGAGTCGTTCTCGTCCCAGCCAATGGCAGTGGGATAGAGCAGCAACTCGGCCCCGGCCAGCGCCATCAGCCGGGCCGCCTCGGGGAACCATTGATCCCAGCAGACCAGCACGCCGAGTCGCCCGACCGAGGTGTCGATGGGGGTAAAGCCGAGATCGCCCGGGGTGAAATAGAACTTCTCGTAATAACCGGGATCGTCGGGAATGTGCATCTTGCGATAGATCCCGGCAATGCGGCCGTCGGCTTCCAGGACGACCGCGGTATTGTGATACAGCCCGGCAGCGCGTTTTTCGAACAGCGAGGCGACGATCACCACTTTCAGTTCCGCCGCCAGGGCACCGAGCTGCTCGGTGGTCGGGCCGGGGATCGGCTCGGCCAGATCGAACAGCGCCGGATCCTCGCGCTGGCAGAAATAGGGGCCGGTATGCAGTTCCTGTAACAGGATCAGTCTGGCGCCGGCGCCGGCGGCCTCGCGAATGCCGGCCCCGGAGGCCTGCAGATTGGCCTGGCGGTCGGCAGCGCAGCGTTGCTGGATCAGGGCGGTTTTCAGAGGCTGGGTCATCGTTCGTTTCCTGGAGAGCCGGTTGTGAGTTTAACAAGCCCCGCAGGGCAAAGGATATACGTTGTTACCGCGACTGTTTATACTGCCCGGACAGTGAGTACATCAATACCGGGGAAGGGGGAAGCATGAAACAGTGGCTGTTGATCGGTCTGGCGTTATTACTGGCGGCCTGTAATACCACGCCGAGTGAACTGGAGGACCTGGATAAGGTCCTGCGCGCCTACGAGCACAGCATGCGCTGGTCGCGCCTGGAGCTGGCGGTACAGTACTACAAGGATCCCCCCGAACTGAGCCAACGACAGAAAAAACGGCTCAGGGATATCAAGGTCACCGGCTACAAGGTGCTTACCGTCAATGCCACCAACGACCGAAGCGGTGCAGATGGTGGAAATGCGTTATTTCAATACCAATAATAATATCGTTCGGGAAATCACCGATTCCCAGATCTGGGAATATGATAAGGAAACCGAACGCTGGGCATTAACCTCAGAATTTCCCGAGTTTAAATAAAGCCCCGTTATCTGGCGCTGTCGAAAGTATTCCAGCCCTCGATTTCAATCAGCAATTCTTTACGGCAGATGTCGGCCTGCAGATAGAGCAGGGGACAGGTGCTGCCGAAACGTTGTTGCAGATGATCCCGAACCAGCGTGTAATCTTCGCCCCGGCGCAGGTAGATCTTGAGCAGGCTCAGGTTATCGAGCTTGTCTTTGAGTGTCGGACATTGTTGCCGGGCATGGGTTAATAAATGTTCGATGTTATCCAGTGTCAGTTGTAGCTGGCTCTGTATATCGTCCTTTCCCCGGCTTTCGTGGCCACGGATACTGGCCGTTCCCGACAGATAAAACTGTGTGCTGTCCGGCCAGTGTTTGACCGTGGCGCGGGAAAATGACGGGCTCCTGGGTGAATAGCAGGCCGGATAGTGAAATGCGCTGACCTGCAAGGGATTTTCGATCTGCAGCGGAGGTTCGTGCGCGGCGATGAAGTAGATAACAAATCCGGCACCGGTAGTGCCCAGCGCACTGGCCGCTGGCAGGCGCGTTTCATACTCGGGCTCTGTCGCCAGTGCAATATGCCGGCCAGTGCAAAAAAGCTGATAGCGCTCCACACCATCATCGAGGCCGACGATATCCGGCAAATAGTTCCACATGCGCAACGGGTAGGGATAACCCTGCCTGCTCAGATGTTCGAGGATCAGCATATAGGCATCCTGCGTTGCCTGTTCCAGTCCCTCGCACTCATCCACCTGCAGGGCGCCGAACATAAAAATGCCATTGTGTAACAGTTGTAACGGCCCGACCTGTTCCTGCTGCATCGGCCGATCGCTGTGCCATATCTCGAAAATGTGTTGCTGTTCACCGAGTACCGGCATCGCTATATCGATACTCAGAAGCCCCTCTGTGGTGCGTGCAATACAGCTGCTGTCAGCTCCGTAGCGAATAACGGCGAACGCTTGTGTTTCACTGTTTTTGTTTGCCGGGTCGGACGGTGCAGGGTTGTAATTGATGGATAAAAGTGACATGAGTCGGGTCGTTACGGCGTCGCCATGCTGTGCGAGAGAGATAATTGAATACTGACATAAATTATATATAATCGGGCGGCCGTGGGCCAGATGACAAGCGGCTTTGCGCCTTGCCATCGCCGTTGACACTAAATAAGAAAAATAATCATGAACTACCCTCCTGGGAATTGTCTTTAACAGGATAACGAGAATGCCAAAGTTACACATCGCATCGCGTGTCGGAGTGCGCAACCTGATGTTCATCCGCCAGGTGCGGGCCGCTCGTGGCCGTCGGCCTTTTCCTCTCGCCGGCCATGTCCCGTTTTGTTGCCGGGTTCCGATTGCCCGTTGCGTGAGTTAGACGTGGCGTGCCGTGCTTCGTCATTGCTGGTGATAGCCTATCCGGTTGCAGTGCATTACGGGGTGATCACGGGGCGTTTTCTTCCGGCGATCGTGGCGCTGGCGGTGCTGGCCGGCGTATTGGCGGGGTGGCGTGCGCAGGGGTTTCGCTATTTGCCCGCCCTGTTGGCGGCGACGTTAATCATCCTGCCCGGGTTGATGCTGCAGGATCGTTTCGAGCTGCTGATCTGGCCACCTTTGTTGTTTTACTTTGGTTTCGCAACTGTTTTCGCCCTGAGCCTGTTACCCGAGCGCGAGCCGCTGGTGACACGCTTTGCTCGCCTGCTGGATGGCGAACCGGATATGGCCGTGCGGCGCTACACCCGGAATGTCACTCTGGCGTGGGCCCTGTTTTTGAGCTTGTTGGGCGTCATTAGCGTATTGCTGGCTTGCTGTGCCAGTCGTCAGTGGTGGTCGCTGTTTACCAATCTGCTGGGGTATCTGCTGGTGTTGTTATTTTTTCTTGCCGAGTTTGTCTTGCGCCGGCGGCGCTTTCCGCAGCGAGCGCAATACAGTTTTATTGATTTCCTGCGTGCTATGGCGCGACTGGGTTCCCGCGGTGGCTGGAAATGAGCCAGCAGTTGCCGCTGACAATACATGCCCCCGGGGCGATCATCGCCTGGCATCAGGGGCAGGCGATAACGACGCAGGAATTTCTCGCGCAGGCACTGGCACTGGCGCAACGCCTGCCAGAGGCTTCACATGCCGTGAATTTATGTGAGGACCGTTATGCTTTTTTGCTGGCGTTCGCCGCGCTGTTGATCCGGAGACAGCTGTGCCTGTTACCGCCCAACCGTGCCACCGGCGTGGTCCACGCGGTGGCGGCGGAGTATCCGGGCAGTTATTGTCTGGTCGATCAGCCCTGCGCGGAACTGGCACTGAATCAGTTTGTTGTAACGCCGCCGTTCGGGGCCCGGGGCAGCAACAACGTTCCGCTGATTGATGCCAATCAGCAAGCGCTGGTGATCTTTACTTCCGGCAGTACCGGCACACCCCGTCCGTATGGCAAATACTGGGGCGATCTGGTGCGCGGGGCCGAGCTGGCCGCGCGGCGTTTTAATCTGGAACGCTTTACCGGCGGCACGCTGGTTGCCACGGTACCGCCACAACATATGTACGGTCTGGAAGCGACCATTTTATTCGCATTACATTCGCCGCTGGCGGTACATGGGGGACGGCCGTTTTACCCGGAGGATGTACGCCAGGCGTTGTTGCAGGTCTCGGCACCCCGATTGCTTATTACCACCCCGGTGCATTTACGAGCCTGTGTAGGCGCCTCGCTGGCATGGCCGCCGATGAGCCTGGTTATTTCGGCCACGGCGCCGTTATCCACCGATCTGGCGGCCGAGGCAGAGAGCCATTTTGGGTGTCCGGTGCACGAGATTTACGGCTCGACCGAAACCGGCGCGATCGCCAGTCGGCATACTTTGACCGAACCAGTATGGCGTCCCTACGACAGCGTCCATCTGCAGTGTGTGGATGGTCGTTGCCAGGTGGAGGCCGATTTTCTGCCTCAGGCAATGCCATTGAATGATATTATTGAATCCCGGGCAGCGGGCTTCACGCTGCTGGGGCGTGACAGTGATATGATCAATATTGCCGGCAAGCGCGCGTCGCTGGCCGATCTGACCCGCCGCTTGCAGGATATCCCCGGGGTGGAAGACGGGGCTCTGTTACTGCTGGATGAAGATCGCGAACGCGGCGGCCGGATCGGTGCGCTGGTGGTCGCTCCGGCCTTGTCTGAACAGGCGATACTGGCGGCCATGGGCGAATTGATGGATGCGGTATTTATTCCGCGAACCCTCTATCGGGTACAGCGGCTGCCCCGAAATGAAACCGGCAAGTTGCCCCGTGCTGAACTGTTAGCGATGTTCGAGCGTCTGCGCCAGCGCGATACCTGAAGTCATGCGGTATTCCGCCGATACAGCCAATAGCTTTCACTTTGTAATCTAACGTAAAGAGTTTATGTCGTCCGAACCGCTTCTGATTACCGCCTCTAGTACCGTTACCGCGCTCGGTCAGGGTCTTCAGGCAGCGAAAGCGGCCTTGTTGCAGGAGCGTAGTGGTTTGCGTCGTAATGACTACGACGACGGCTGCCTGCCAACCTGGATAGGACGGGTCGATGGCCTTGAAGAAATAGAATTGCCTGACGCGCTGGCGCCATTCGATTGTCGTAATAACCGCCTGGCGGCACTGGGCCTGGAGACCGACGGTTTTGCCGGGAGGGTGGTCAAGGCCCGCGAGCGTTACGGGGCCGGGCGTATCGGTTTGTTTCTGGGCACCAGCACCTCTGGCATTGAGGCCACCGAGCAGGCCTATCGCCAGCGTGCCGGTAATGACGGGCCGCTGCCAGCCAGCTTTGATTACCCGCATACCCATAACACCTACTCCTGCGCTGATTTCACTCGCCGCTATCTTGAACTGGAAGGTCCGGCACAGGTGATCTCGACGGCCTGTTCCTCCAGTGCCAAGGTGTTTGCGATAGCCAGCCGCTATATTGCGGCGGGCTGGTGTGATGCTGCGGTCGTCGGCGGGGTCGACAGCCTGTGTCTGACCACGTTGCTGGGTTTCAATGCTCTGGAACTGGTTTCCAGCGAGCCCTGCCGTCCCTGGGATAAACATCGCAACGGCATCAATATTGGCGAGGCGGCCGGATTTGCGTTGCTGGAACCCGCCGGCGGGCGCGAGGGGATCGCGTTGCTGGGCTATGGCGAAAGCAGTGATGCTTACCACATGTCCACACCCCATCCGCAGGGGGAGGGAGCGCGGCAAGCCATGCAACAGGCATTGAGTCGTGCCAGTCTGAGGTCGACTCAGGTGGACTACATCAATCTGCACGGTACGGCGACCCCCTCAAACGATCGGGCCGAGGATCAGTCGGTGACACGATTGTTTGACGCGGTGCCGTGCAGTTCGACCAAGGGCTGGACAGGCCATACCCTGGGAGCCGCCGGCATCACCGAAGCGATATTTTGTGCCCTGAGTATTGAACACGGATTTTTACCGGGCACGTTGAACACACAGGAGATCGACCCGGCCTTGTCGATACCGGTTTTGCGCCACACCGTGCAGCAGCCGGTACGGGTGGCGATGAGCAATTCCTTCGGCTTCGGTGGCAGTAACTGCGCATTGATATTCGGGTGGTGTGACTGATGCGGGTGAGAGTCGAGAGCCTTGGTCTTATGGCACCGGGCATGGCAGGTTGGGAGGCGGCCCGGCCCGTCCTGCGGGGCGAGCAGACGCTGGATCAACAGGAACTGCCGGCATTTCGACCGGGTCTGCTGCCGCCGAACGAGCGACGTCGTACCACGGCACTGATCAAGCTGGCGTTGCAGACCGCCGAGGATGCCCTGCGGCACAACCGCTACACGATGAGTGAACTGGCCTCGGTGTTTGCCTCTTCCGAGGGCGACGGGGAGGTAGTGGATCGGATCTGCCAGAGCCTGACTTTGCCGGAACGACCGGTCTCGCCGACCCACTTTCACAATTCAGTGCATAACGCGCCGGCGGGTTACTGGGCGATTGCCAGCGGCTCACGGCAATTTTCCACCAGCCTGGCAGCAGGCGCGGACACCTTTGCTGCCGGACTGATTGAAGCGGCGACCGTTGCCACAGGCCAACAGCAACCCGTGTTGTTAATTTGTTATGACTCTGCTTTGCCCCCCGCCCTGGCCGGACGGGGTTACGTGGATGTCAGCTTCGCCACGGCACTCCTTCTAAGCGGGACGACGAGCGTTTCGGCGCCGGGATGTTTGCATCTTGAATTGAAGGCAGGCACGGCCCAACCGCCTGATTTGCCAAAGGAACTGGCGCCACTGCGTGAACGTAATCCCGCGGCAGCGGCATTACCGCTGTTGATGGCGCTGGCGAAGGAGGAGGCGACTAAACTGGCTTTGCCCTGCCACGACCACCTGACCTTGCAGATTGGCGTAGAAGGCTGAAGCCACCCGACGGTGCTTGCCCTGCTGGTGTCTGTTTCACCCCTCATCCTGGGGGGTGGTGCCGCCGGAAAATTTCAAATGTGCATTGCGTCGACGGCGAAGATAGAAACGCAGCGTGCGTGGCAGATTGGCAATAAAACTCAGGTGGTAAATACCCTTGAAGGCCATGAGCGCCCATTGTACGCGCGTAGTGCGATAGACATCGCCGGCCAGCAGGGAGATGACAGCCTGTTCCATTTTCAAGGCGTTACGGGGCGCCATGAACAAGTGGCGCATGGCCGGGCTATTGAACCGGTATATCATCCAGGAGAAACGCTTGACGGCCCGGCGCACACTCCGTTCATAAGCCTTCAGTATACCTGGAGCTTTGTCGGGTTGTTGAAGGCAACGGTCGACGGCATCGGCGGCACGAAATGCGCTGGACATGGCGATATATACGCCGCTGGAGAAGACCGGGTCAACGAAGGTAAAGGCATCGCCGACCAGCAGGTAGCCCGGGCCGTGTGCCGAGTCGGAGATATACGAGAAATTACCGGTTGCGTTGACTTCGCCAACGCAGTGAGCGTCTTTCATTCGCTCCAGGGCCGGGGGACACAGCGCCAGTGTCTGCCAGAGAAATTCTTCCGGCGGACACTGGCGCTGTTTCAGGTACTCGGGGAAACACACCGCGCCGACACTCATGATTCCATCACGCAGGGGAATCATCCAGAACCAGCCGTGCTCGAACCAGTAGATACTGATGTTGCCGGCATCGCGTCCCGGTCGTCGAGTTACGCCCTTAAAATGACCAAAGATCGCCGCGCTGTTGTGAGCGGGATTGCGTTGTTTGAGATTCAGCCGACGGGATAAAAACGTATCACGACCAGAGGCATCGATTACGAAGTCTGTCTCGTAATGGTGCTGTTTGCCTGTGTCATCCTGTGCGATGACCCGCCGGGTTTGATCGTGATTTAATTCGACCTGGATGACTTTCATGCCTTCCTGGACCCGGGTACCGAGGCGAGCACAATTTTTCAGTAACAGGTGATCGAATTCGGAGCGGCGCACTTCGTAGGCATGGGGCGGGGTATCGGTATTTAACGCGCGTTCAAAATAATAGGTGCGTGGTTTATCCGGTATCTCGGGAATATTGAATTCGGCACCGTATTTCATCACGCCAATCTGTTGCACTTGCTGGTCGATCCCCAGTGCCTTGAACAGTGGCAGGTTCATTGGCAGCAGCGACTCGCCGATATGAAAACGGGGATGGTGATCTTTTTCCAGCAACACCACGTCGCGCCCTTTTTGCGCCAGACGGGCGGCAACAGTTGAGCCGGCGGGTCCGCCCCCGATCACCAGTACCTGGCAGTGATGCGATTTGGTATCCAGGGGATTTATCGCTTGATCGGTGATGTGATGCATTTAGCAGCCCCGGGTAATTATTCAGGACGAGAATCGAATATTTCGCCAAGTTGTTCAATCGGAATAGATCGATATAATGAACGGACGAGCATGTCAGCCAATCAATAGCGGGTTTGGTTTTATTACTTTCATCCCCAGTCGACACTCAAAAAGTAACATTTTTATTGTGTTATGCCAACTGAGGAATTTTTGTCTGGCTGGAATATCGGTGGCGTATTGTTAATCGCAGTCGGGAAACATTAAAGCGCGCCCGCCGGGAACTGCATGGTCAGGCAATGCAGGCTGCCGAACTGTTCAATCAACGCCCGGCAGTCGATGCCGATGATCTCCCGATCGGGAAATGCCGTTTGCAGTTGTGAGAGCGCCTGTTGATCCCGGCTGCCGCCGTATTGCGGAACCAGCACAGCATCGTTGATTACCAGGAAGTTGGCATAGCTGGCCGGCAGGCGTTCGCCTTCGGCATTGTAGATCGGTGCCGGCCAGGGCAACGGGAGCAGACGGTAAGGTTCGCCGTTGACGTTGCGTAACTGTTGCAGTTCCTGTTGCATGGCCTGTAACTCGGCATGATGTTCATCCTTTGGGTCGTCACATTGCATATAGGTGATGGTGTTCTCCGGGCAAAACCGGGCCAGCATGTCGATGTGGCTATCGGTATCGTCACCGGCCAGATAGCCGTGGCTCAGCCAGAGTATCTGCTCGATGCCCAGTGACTGCTTTAACTGCTGTTGAATCTGCGCTTGATCGTAGCGGGGATTGCGCGTGGGGTTGAGCAGACAGGCGCGGGTGGTGAGCAGGCTGCCCGCGCCGTCGGTGTCGATACTGCCGCCTTCCAGCACGAAGTCGATCGTCTCGACCGGGGTGTCGCCGAAACTTTTCTGACGTTGTAATTCGCGGGTGATACCGTTATCCAGATCGGCGGGGTGCTTGTTGCCCCAGCCGTTAAAGATGAAGTCGAGCAGACGCGGTTGATCGTGGGTCAATACGCCGATGGGGCCATGATCCCGTGCCCAGGTGTCATTGCTCGGGGCGATGGCGAAGTGGACCTGGGTCAGGAGACAGGAGTGGCGAATCAACTGCTGTTCGACGTGCTGGCGATGGGAGGTACCGGTCACGACGATCAGCACCGGTTCATGGCGGGCGATCTGGCTGGCAATTTCGGCAAACACCGGTTCCACTGTATCGAGATGCGCGGCCCAGTCCGTCCCGGCATGAGGCCAGGTGAGCATGACGCCGCTCTGGGGCGCCCATTCGGGGGGTAACCGGCGGTTCATACGCGTCGGTGTATCATTGTTGGGATGTGGTGGTCAGGGGGAACCCGGCGCGGCCATGGCATCGTGGGCTACGGCATTGATCACGTACTGGTACTCAAAATAGACGGTAAAATCGGGGTAGACCCAGCGGGTGATCGGGGGATCGCCCACTTCGTCGAACTTCTCCCGGGGGGTGCCAAAGCGATCCTCGACCTGGAGCATGGACATGCCGCGGCCGGGCAGCGTCACGCTGTGATCCGGTTCCTGCAGGGCCGGCGGGGCGGGCATATCGAGGGTGTCGGCGGCGGCCGGGGCGGCCAGTAACAGCACAGCGGCGCCAAGAAGCGCATAGAAAGTCGGGATATTCCACAGCCTGGTCATCATCGGGCTCCTCTGGCACAGTGTTCGGCCGAATCTGCGGTAAAATATACTCTATCAATGGCTTACAAGCAAAAGTTTAAGCAGTTTTTCCAGAATCTCGCCTGACAGGTTGCTGTAATTGTGAAATTTGACCCACCGCTGATTCCCGCCACGCTGGTACGACGCTACAAACGGTTTCTGGCCGATGTGCAGCTGGACAATGGCGACGCGCTGACTGTCCACACCCCCAATACCGGTTCTATGCTCGGCTGTGCCGAGCCGGGAACCCGGATCTGGCTGCGCGATTGCGCCAGCGTGACTCGCAAATACCGCTATTCCTGGGAGCTGGCCTCGACCCTCGAGGGCACCCTGGTGAGCGTCAATACCCACCTGGCCAACGCGCTCGTCCAGGAGGGGATTGAATCCGGCGTGATCGGTCCTTTGCAGGGTTATGCGGGACTTCGACGCGAGGTGAAATACGGTCAGGGCAGTCGTATCGATCTGCATTTGTCCGGGCCCGGCCGGGCGGACTGCTACGTGGAAGTGAAAAACGTGACCGCCGTGGGGGCGGACGGCAGGGCGATCTTTCCCGATGCGCCCACCGAACGCGGGCGCAAGCACCTGCGGGAACTGATCGCGATGGTCGAGGCGGGACACCGTGCGGTGCTGGTATTGCATGTAGCCCGGGAGGATGTGGATCAGTTTCGCGCCGCCGGCGAAATCGACCCCGCTTATGCCCAATTGCTGACCCAGGCACAGCAACAGGGGGTGGAAGTGGAAGCCTGGGTCTCCCGGATCTCACCCCGTGAGATCGCCATTGCCCGATCCATTCCTGTGGCGTTCTCGTGATGTGTTTTCACCCCGAGTATGTATAATGCCCGCCCATGTTTAGACCATTCGAACTCTATGTCGGCCTGCGCTATACCCGCGCCAAGCGCCGCAATCACTTCATTTCGTTCATCTCGATGAGCTCGATGCTCGGCATCGCGCTGGGCGTGATGGCGTTGATCACCGTGTTGTCGGTGATGAACGGGTTCGAAAAAGAAGTGCGCGAGCGGATTCTGGATATGGTTTCGCATTTGACCGTGACCGATTATCGTCGCGGCATTGGTGACTGGCCGTCAGTCGCCAGCGCGACCCAATCCCACCCCAAAGTGATCGCCACCGCCCCGTATGTGGAAGGTGAGGGCATGTTGATCCGCGGCAAGGGGGTGAACGGGGCCCGGATTCGCGGCGTATTGCCGGACCAGGAGCCGGGCGTATCGGCGGTGGCCGGCAAGATGGAAGTGGGGCAACTGTCCGATCTCAGGCCGGGGAGTTTCAGCGTGATCCTGGGCCGGGATCTGGCCCGGATTCTCGGCGTGGACGTGGGTGACAAGGTGACCATGGTGACGCCGAGCCTCAATGTGACCCCGGCCGGCATGGCGCCCCGTTTGAAGCGCTTTGAAGTTGTCGGGCTGTTTCATATCGGGATGTACGAATACGACAGTGCGCTGGCCGTCATTCACATGGAAGATGCCCAGCGATTATTCAAACTCGGCTCACGCGTCACCGGGGTGCGCGCCAAACTGAGCGATCTGTTTCTGGCCCCGCAGATTCGCCATGAACTGCAGGCCGGGGTGTTGAGCGACTTTTATGTGCGCGACTGGAGCTCCTATCACGCCAACTGGTTTCGGGCCGTCAAAATCGAAAAGCGGATGATCTTTTTGCTATTGCTGCTGATCATTGCCGTGGCGGCATTCAATATTGTCTCCACCCTGGTGATGGTCGTGACCGACAAGGAGAGCGATATCGCCATCCTGCGCACGCTGGGCGCCTCGCCGGGTCGCATCATGCGCATCTTCATGGTGCAGGGGACGGTCATCGGCGTGGTGGGCACCGTGCTGGGCACCGTTCTCGGGATCAGCCTGGCGCTCAATCTGGATGTGGTGGTGCCGTGGCTCGAAGGGCTATTCGGCATTCAGTTCCTGGACCCGGGCGTCTATTACATCAGCGAACTGCCCTCCGATCTGCACTGGGACGATGTCTGGATGATTACCAGCGTGTCGTTCCTGCTGGGCATCGTCGCGACCGTGTATCCGGCCTGGCGTGCCAGCCGGACCCAACCGGCGGAGGCGTTGCGCTATGAGTGAGTCAATTCTGGCCTGTCGTAACCTGACCAAGGTGTTTCGCGAGGGCAGCCGTGAAGTGACCGTGCTCAAGGGCGTGGATCTGAGCGTGCGCCGGGGCGAGCAGGTGGCGATCGTCGGGGCCTCAGGTTCAGGCAAAAGTACCCTGTTGCACCTGCTGGGCGGACTGGATCTGCCCAGTGCCGGCGAGGTGGAGGTCAACGGCGAGAATATGGCGAAACTGGATGACGCCCGGCGCGGCCTGCTGCGCAACCGCGATCTGGGCTTTGTGTATCAGTTTCATCACCTGTTGCCGGAATTTACCGCCCTGGAGAACGTGGCCATGCCGCTGTTGATCCGCGGGCTCGGCACGGCGCAGGCCAGCGAACAGGCGGCGGCCATGCTCACGGAAGTGGGCCTGGGCGAACGCCTGCGCCACAAGCCCAATGCGCTGTCCGGCGGGGAACGCCAGCGGGCGGCCATTGCCCGCGCCCTGGTCACCCGCCCCAAGTGCATTCTGGCGGACGAACCCACCGGCAATCTCGACAGCCAGACGGCCGACCAGGTCTATCAGCGGATGCTGGAGCTGAACACGGCGCTGGGCACCAGTTTTGTGGTGGTTACCCATGACCCGGCGTTCGCCAGGCGCATGGACCGCGTGTTGCATCTCAAGGACGGGATATTTAGTACTGATTAAACAATAAGTTATAGTGTTTAGTTAATGTATACTTAATGTTATTTCCAGGCTGGTCCGGCCCCGGATTCAGCGATCCTTGTGGTTGTTCCGCCGCCGCAGTGCGAACTGCAGTTGCCGGTTACGAATATGGCTGAGCAGATGCAGACGCCAGAGCAGCCGCACCAGTCCGTAACCCAGCGCCGCGCTGATCACGCCGACGACAAAACAGCCGAGTAACAACGGCTGCCAGATCACCCCCAGCTCGCTGCTGAACCATTCCCAGGAGGGGGCGAACTGCACCTCGCGGATCGGCGTGCCCAGAAACCAGGTGCCGACCTTGTAGCAGAAGAAAAAAATCGGTGCCATGGTGAGCGGATTGGTGAGCCAGACCAGTGCCACGGCAATGGCCAGATTGCAGCGCACGATAATGGCGGTGGCCGCCGCCAGCAGCATCTGGAAGGGGACCGGGACGAACGCCATGAACAGGCCGACCGCAAAGGCGCTGGAGACCGAACGGCGGTTGAGGTGCAGCAGGTTGGGATCGTGCAGCAGTGTCCCGAAGATGCGGTTGAGCTGGACATGGTTGCGGATCTTGTCGTGATCCGGCATATATTTTCTTATAAACTTGCGAGGCATGTCTGGCGATTCAGGGACGTTGTCAGCCGGGCTATTATCCAACAATTGTATTACAAGCCATAACCTTTTATGCGATCAGGGACGATAGCATTTCTGGCAGGGATTCTCTGCCTGCAATTATTTTCCAGCTTGCCGCACAGCGGCTGGATTTTCCTGCTGGGCGCGTCGATTCCGGCCGCTCTCTGGTTAGCGTTTCCCTGGCGACTGATCGGCTGGCTGGTCAGCGGCTTTCTCTGGTGCCTGTGGAGCGCACACACCATTTTAAGCGTCAGCCTGCCGCCGGAACTTGAGGGACAGGATCTGATCCTGGTCGGGCATGTGGCCGGCCTGCCCGAATCCCGGGACCGGCGTACCCGTTTTCTGTTTGATGTCGAGCACTATATTGTCGAGGGGCAACGGCAGCCGTGGCCGGCACGGGTACGCTTGAACTGGTATGGCCAGCAACGGCCCGATCTGCAGGCGGGCGAGGCGTGGCGTTTGCAGGTGCGCCTCAAGCGGCCGTGGGGATTCCGCAATCCTGGCAGCTTTGATTACGAACGCTGGCTGTTTGCCCAGCGGATTCGCGCCACCGGCTATGTGCGTTATGAGAACCGGCCACTGGCGGCACCGTCGATCCCCTGGCGTTACCGACTGGACCGCTGGCGCCAGCATCTGAGCGCAGAATTACAGCAACAATTGTCGGGGCAGGCCGGCGGGCTGTTTCGTGCACTGAGCGTGGGGGACCGGCGTGATGTCGATCAGCCCACCTGGGAGGTATTGCGGGTGACCGGCACGGCGCATCTGCTGGCCATCTCCGGGATGCATATCGGGCTGCTGGCCGCACTGGTGTTCTGGATCGCCCGGCATCTGTGGCGGCTGGGGGGCGAACGGGTATTGCTCTGGTTGCCGGCCCCGCGGGCCGCGGCGCTGCTGGCGACCCTGGCCGCCGTGGTGTATGCCGCCATGGCCGGCTTTGCCATCCCAACCCAGCGGGCCCTGGTGATGCTGGCGGTGGTGATGCTGGCCCTGTGGCGCATGCGCCCCCTGGCGCCGGGCCGCACCCTGGCCTGGGCGGCGCTGCTGGTACTGTTGCTGGACCCGCTGGCGGTGCTGTCGGCCGGCTTCTGGTTGTCGTTTGCAGCGGTTGCGCTGATTCTCTATGCCCTGGGCGGGACGCGACAGCCTTCCCGGCTGCGCCAGTGGCTGCGGATCCAGGGCTGGATTAGCCTGGGGCTGGCACCGTTATTAATCGCCTGGTTTCAGCAAGTCTCGCTGGTGGCCCCGCTGGCCAATCTGCTGGCGATTCCCCTGGTCAGTCTGCTGATCGTGCCGCTGGCGCTACTGGGTACCCTGGCGGCGTTTACGTTTCCCGCCGCAGGTAGCGTCCTGTTGGCGGGCCTGGGGGAACTGCTTGAGGGCCTGCTCGCGGTACTGGGCAATATGGCGGCCTGGCCCTTTTCCCACTGGCAAACCGGGAGCGGTGGTCTGCCGGTCCTGCTTCTGCTGGCACTGGGGCTACTGCTGTTGCTCGCCCCGCGCGCTCTGCCGGGCCGTTATCTGGCGCCGCTACTCTGCCTGCCGTTGCTGTTTGGCAGCGGGGGGCGACCCCCGCCGGGCGAGGCCTGGCTGACCTTGCTGGATGTGGGGCAGGGGCTGGCGGCGGCCGTACAGACCCGCTCCCGTCTGCTGATATTCGATACCGGTCCCCGCTACAGCGCCAGCTTTGATACCGGCGCGGCGGTGGTGGTGCCCTATGTCCGGCACAGCAGTTACCCCGGGATCGACCATCTGGTGATCAGCCACGGCGATAACGATCATATCGGCGGGCTGGCATCGGTGCGCCAGGCCTTGCCGGTTGGCAGGCTGTCGACCAGTGTGCCGGCGCAGATCCCCGGGTCAGGGCATCAACCCTGCCGGGCCGGCCAGCGATGGCAGTGGGACGGAGTGAATTTCCGGTTTCTGGCCCCGGGAGCGGGCCGCTCGGGGGGTAATGACGCCTCCTGTGTGCTGCGGATCGAGGCCGCAGGGCAGGTGGCGCTGCTCAGTGGCGATATTGAACAGGCCGGTGAACGGGCCCTGTTACGCCGGCAACGGGCCAATCTGGCCGCCGATATCCTGGTGGCGCCCCATCATGGCAGCCTGACCTCCTCGACGCCGGCCTTTGTGGCGGCGGTCGATCCCGATTATGTGCTGTATCCGGTCGGTTATCGCAATCGCTACCGGTTTCCACGCCCGGCGGTGGTGGCCCGCTATACCGACTCGGGGGCCAGACAGTACCGGGTGGATGAACAGGGCGCTCTTCGCTTTGTACTTGGTGAACCGGGCGGGGTGCGTCAGCAGTTCAGTTACCGGCAAGCGAAACGCCGTTACTGGCACAGCCGTGTTGTGCGGGTGGATTGATGATTCTGTGAACCCGCACTTTCAGGGGGGGCCGGTCTTTGTTAAAGTTAGCCGCAGTTTTTCTGTCTCCTTCTATTCTTGTTTTCAAAAGGGCGTGTGACGTGTTTGAGATGATTCAGGCGGGCGGCTGGCTGATGCTGCCGATTCTGTTGTGTTCGGTTATTGCCCTGGCCATTATTGGCGAACGGTTCTGGTCCCTGCAGCAAAACCGGATCGCCCCGGCCTATCTGGTTGCCCAGATCTGGCAGTGGTACAAAAGTCAGTCACTGGATGAAACCCATATTCAGTCACTGTCGCGTAGCTCACCACTGGGCCGGATTCTGGCTGCGGGGCTGGTCAATCGCCAGCATCCGCGTGACATTATGAAAGAAAGTATCGAGGAAACGGGACGCCAGGTTATCCTGGAACTGGAACGGTATCTCAATACACTCGGTACCATCGCCTCGATTACGCCCTTGCTCGGCTTGCTGGGCACTGTCATTGGCATGATCAAGGTATTCGCCGCGATCACGACCCAGGGTGTCGGTAATCCATCGGTTCTGGCCGGCGGGATTTCCGAGGCGTTGATTACCACCGCGGCCGGTTTGTCAGTGGCGATTCCCAGTCTGATTTTTTATCGCTATTTTCGCGGCAAGGTCGATGCGCTGGTGCTGAAGATGGAAGAAGAAGCGATGAAAATCGTGGATGTCATGCATGGCGAGCGGGAAACCGGTCGGGATAACGTTACATGATGTTACGTCACGATCGTAACAAGGATCCTGAACTTAATCTGACGCCACTGATCGACGTGGTGTTCCTGCTGCTGATCTTTTTCATGGTTTCCACGACGTTTGAAAAAGAATCCGAGATCAACATCGAGCTGCCCGAAGCGGCGGGTGAAAAAAGCCAGGAAGAGCGTTTTACCATTGAAATCACGATCGATGGCGAGGGCCACTATTTTATTAATGAAAAACGCATTCGTGATAAACAACTGGCGACACTGAAAACCGCCTTGCGCGAGACGCGCGCGGATCACGAGGACCCGAAGCTGATTATCAGTGCGGACAAAAACACACCTCATCAGGCCGTGATACGGGCTATGGACGCGGCGCGCCAGGTGGGTATGGTTAACCTGACTTTCGCCACGCGACAGGAATCCGGGAAGTAGCCACTGATGCGCTCATCATCCGATGACAATACCGATGGGTTTGTCATATATCGTCGTCTTTTAAGATACGCATTTCCCTACTGGAAGGTCTTTCTGGTTGCCGTACTGGGCATGGTGATTTTTTCCCTGACCGAAGGGGCTTTCGCCAAGCTGATTGAGCCGATGGTCGACGGCAGTTTTGTCGATAAGGATCCCGCGACGATCAAGTGGATCCCGATTCTGATGATCATCGTATTTGCCGCGCGCACGATCGGCAGCTTTCTCTCCGAATACGGTATGGCCTGGATCGCCCGCAGTGTCATCCGCAACCTGCGCAGCATGGTCTTCGACAAACTGCTCTCCCTGCCCATCAGTTATTACGATACAACCTCCTCGGGCGGATTGTTATCCAAAATGGTCTACGACATCGAGCAATTGGCCGAAGCCAGTTCCAAGGTCGTAACCACGCTGATTCGCGATACGCTGACCATACTGGTCCTGCTGGGCCTGATGATGTATCTGAGCGTTACCCTGACTCTGATACTGTTACTGGTAATCCCCGTTGTCGCGGTCGCGGTGGTGGCGGTCAGCCGGCGCTTTCGCAAGCTCAGTTATCGTATCCAGCGCTCGATGGGCGATGTGTCCAATGTCACCGAAGAGGCGATTGAGGCCAATCGTGAAATCAAGATTTTCGGCGGACAGGAGTATGAATCCGGGCGATTTGAGCAGGTCAACGCGTATAACCGGCGCCAGCATCTCAAACTGGTCGCGACCAATGCGATCAGTTCACCATTAATCCAGCAGATCGTGGTTACCGCCTTCGCCGGTATCGTTTACATCGCGACCAAGCCCGGCTTTCTCGATGAAATGACTGTCGGCAAGTTTATGTCCTTTATGCTGGCGATGATTCTGTTGCTGCAACATGCCAAGCGCCTGACCAGTATCAATGCGCAGTTGCAACGGGGTATTGCCGCCGCCTACAGTGTATTTAGCTTTGTCGATACCGAGCCCGAACCCGATAGCGGGACGCGCGAGCTGAAACAGGTGACCGGCAAGGTCCACTATGATGGCGTGACCTTCGGGTATGGCGGCCAGGAAAGCGAGACGGTGCTGCAGGATATCAACCTGACCATCGAGCCGGGTGAAAGCGTGGCCTTTGTGGGGCGTTCCGGCGCGGGCAAGTCCACGCTGGTCAGCCTGTTGCCGCGTTTCTACGAGGTCACCCGGGGGCGCGTGTTGATCGACGATATCGATATCCGGGAGATCCGATTGCCGAGTCTGCGCAGTCAGATTGCCCTGGTCAGCCAGCACGTGACCCTGTTTAACGACACGATTGCCCATAATATAGCCTATGGTGCGCAGGACTCGGTCGATATAACGACGATTCGGGAGGCGGCCAGGGCGGCTTATGCACTGGATTTTATCGAACGGTTGCCGGCGGGTTTTGATACGATAGTCGGAGAAAACGGCGTGTTGTTATCCGGTGGCCAGCGTCAACGCCTGGCCATCGCACGGGCGATTCTCAAAAATGCGCCAATCCTGATCCTGGACGAGGCCACTTCTGCCCTGGATACCGAGTCGGAGCGTTACATCCAGCAGGCAATTGAAGAATTAATGAAAGATCGCACCACGCTGGTGATTGCGCATCGACTGTCAACCATCGAAAAAGTTGACAAGATTGTTGTGCTCGAGGCTGGCCAAATTGTCGAAGTCGGCCGGCACGAGGAATTAGTCGCCAAAGGCGGCCATTATGCGGGACTGCATGATCTGCAGCTTGGCGCGAATACCTGATTAACGGAAACGCACGACGTGTTGCAACAACATCTGCAAAAACTATGGGAAAATCGCTCGGCGGCTGCCGTGGCATTGCTGCCATTAACGGGTCTGTTCTGTTTTCTGGTCTGGCTGCGACGTTATGCCTATCGCAAGCGGATATTCTCACGTACCCGGGTTCCCGTGCCGGTCATTGTGGTTGGCAATATCACCACCGGCGGTACGGGCAAAACCCCGCTGGTGATTGCCGTGGTCAATATCCTGAAACAAGCCGGCTTTAATCCCGGTATTATCAGTCGGGGCTATGGCGGCAAGGCCAGTTCCTGGCCGCAGCAGGTTCGTCCCGATGCGGATCCGGTCATGGTGGGGGATGAACCGGTGATCATTGCCCGTCGAACCGGTTGTCCCATGGCGGTAGGCCCCAACCGGGTCGAGGCAGTCAATGCGTTGCTGGCACATCATGATTGCGATATTGTCGTCAGTGATGATGGACTGCAGCATTATGCCCTGGAAAGAGAAGTTGAAGTCGTGGTAGTCGATGGCATGCGCCGTTTTGGCAATGGCTGGTGTTTGCCTGCCGGGCCTCTGCGTGAGCCGGTGTCCCGGCTCGACAAAGCGGATCTGATCGTCAGCAATGGTATTCCGGTCGGGGATGAATACCCGATGGAGTATGCCGGCCGTGAGTGGATTCATGTCCATGACAATACGCGCAGCGCGACGATGCAGCAGTTCGCCGGTCAGCGTGTCCATGCCATCGCGGGTGTTGGCAACCCGCAACGGTTTTTTAACATGTTACGGGATGAAGGCATGGAGGTGATTGAACACACCTATCCGGATCACTATGCGTTTGTCCGTTCTGACTTCGAATTTGATGAGACCTTACCCATTCTTATGACCGAAAAAGATGCGGTCAAATGTGAGCGCCTGGGACTGGAAACTGCCTGGTACGTGCCCATTCAGGCACGGATTGGCAAGAAATTTGATTATCATTTGCTGAATATACTGGAGGCCAAACGTGGACAAAAAACTGCTTGATATCCTGGCCTGTCCAATCTGCAAGGGACCGCTGGTTTATAACAAGGAAACCCGGGAATTGATCTGCAAGGCGGATCGACTGGCCTATCCGATTCGGGATGAAATTCCCGTTATGCTCGAGGACGAAGCCCGGCAACTTGACCCCGAAGAAGAGGTTTGAACTGTTTGATTGCCCCGGGAGGGCCGTTCCCGACCTCTCAGGTCAGTTCGAGCGCCAGGTACTGGGGGTGGATCTCCCGTCTGTCAGGGGTCAGTACAGGGATGGTAAAGGTCTCGGGCGTTCGGCGACTGCCTTCACCATGCTGATTGGACTGGACAGGTCTGGCAGGCCCGTGATTCTGTAAGACGAGTGAGGGGCCGTCTTCCAGCACCTCGATGACCTGGCACACAACCCCGTTATGCACAACACGTAAACCTATCATGCCGCGCAGTTGTTGCAGGCTGATCTCAAGCTCGCTCATCGCGCAATACACTGTGT
Source organism: Thiohalophilus sp. (assembly GCF_034521165.1). Taxonomy (NCBI): domain Bacteria; kingdom Pseudomonadati; phylum Pseudomonadota; class Gammaproteobacteria; order Thiohalomonadales; family Thiohalophilaceae; genus Thiohalophilus; species Thiohalophilus sp. The sequence goes on along the minus strand of NZ_JAXHMV010000014.1, from coordinate 95,722 downwards.
GTTCGGGCCGCCCAGAAGAGGCGCGTTCATGCCGCAAAATCCTTGAGGCGTACGGGCTGACGTTTTGCGCCCCAGTGGCCGGGCCGGGCTTCAAAGACGCCGGCACATTCTGTTCCACATTCGTTGCACTTGCCATCCGGTGTCAGGTTCCAGTCACCCAGCACATACCAGTCCCGGCCAATCAGCTTGTTACCACAGTTATGACAATAGGTGCTCCCGCCAGACTCATCATGCACATTACCGGTGTAAACATAGCGCAGGCCCTGTTGCATGGCGATGTTGCGCGCGCGCGTGAGTGTGGCGGCCGGTGTCGGTGGTATGTCCTGCATCTTGAAATCGGGATGAAACGCACTGAAGTGCAATGGGACATCCGGGCCCAGTTCGTCGAGAATCCACTGGCTCATTGACTCGATTTCCTTATCCGAGTCGTTTTTATCGGGAATCAGCAACGTGGTGAGTTCCAGCCAGACGTCGGTTTCATGCTTGAGATATTTAATCGTATCCAGTACCGGTTCAAGGTGTCCGCCCGTCAGTTTATAATAAAAGTTTTCGGTAAAGGCTTTGAGATCGACATTGGCTGCATCCATGTATTGATAAAACTCCTTGCGCGGTTCCGGGGTCACATAACCGGCGGTTACGGCGACTGACTTGATGCCTTTCTCATGACAGGCTTTGGCCACATCAATCGCATATTCATGGAAAATGACCGGGTCGTTATAGGTATAGGCCACACTTCGACAGCCGAGCTGCTCCGCGGCGCTGGCGATCAATTCGGGCGAGGCTTCGTCGGCCAGCGTATCGATCTCCCGGGATTTGCTGATATCCCAGTTCTGACAGAACTTGCAGGCCAGATTACAACCGGCGGTACCAAAGGAGAGCACCGGCGTGCCGGGCAGAAAATGATTCAGCGGTTTTTTCTCGATCGGATCGATGCAATAACCGCTGGAGCGTCCATAGGTCGTCAGCATGATCTGGTCGTTGATATTCTGGCGCACAAAGCAGAGCCCGCGCTGGCCTTCGTGCAGTTTGCAAAAGCGCGGGCAGAGGTCGCACTGGATGCGGCCGTCGTCGAGTTTGTGCCAGTAGCGGGTGGGGACGGTGTCTTGCATGGTGAACGCTCAGTCTATTTGTTCGGTGTATACACAATATAGGGTGGATTGACTCGATTTCAAATCGATACGTCCGATTCGAGGCAGGGAATCAACAGTGCCAAAATGGCCACAGAATCTGATAAAATTCGAGCAGGTTCTATAGGTATTTGAAAAGTCGATGAAAAAAGTACACGTGTTATTTGTCTGTCTTGGTAATATCTGCCGGTCCCCGACTGCCGAGGGGGTATTTCGCCATCTGTTGCGCGAGGAGGGATTGGATGGACAGATTGTGACCGATTCGGCTGGCACTCATGCCTATCACGTCGGCGCGCCTCCGGATCCGCGTGCCCAGGAGACTGCCCGTAGCCGCGGCATCGACCTCAGTGATCTGCGCGGACGCAAGGCGCTGGCCGACGATTTCGACAAGTTCGATTATGTGCTGGCGATGGACGAAGAGAACTATCACAACCTGGCGCGTATCTGTCCGCCGGAACACCGCGAGAAACTGCACATGTTCCTCGACTTTGCGCCTCATCTGAACGAGTCCGAAGTGCCGGATCCGTATTATGGCGGAGCAAAGGGCTTCGACCGGGTTTTCGATATGGTTGAAGAAGCCTCGCGCGGGTTGCTCGCGGATATACGCCAGCGTTATCTCGGGTGAAAACATAAAGATATTCACCACCAAGACACGAAGACACCAAGAAAACAAAAATAGGCTCTTCCCCAATTGTGGTGGGTTTGCTAGGTTAAATCGATGATGGATGAAGCGACGTTATATGAAAAGATCCTGGGAATCTCCTCGCCCTGGTTTGTTAGCGGCATCGAGTTCATTGAACCGGACAAGACGGTCGAGGTCCATGTTGAACTCGAAGCGGATTCATTATTGCGTTGCCCGACCTGTGGCAGGTCAACACCGCGCTACGACAAGCGTCGGCGTCGTTGGCGGCACCTGGATACCTGCCAGTTCAAAACGCAGGTTGAAGCCGATGTTCCGCGTGTCCAATGCCCTGATCATGGCGTTCAGACCATTGAAGTCCCCTGGGCACAAGATAACGCCCGCTACACGGTCCTGTTTGAGGCGATGGTCATTCTGCTGTTGAAAGAGAACACCGCCTCCGCCGTCAGCCGACAGATGGGGCTGAGCTGGAATGCCGTGGACGGCATCATGCAGCGCGCGGTACAGCGGGGCTTGTCCCGTCGGGGCCACCCGGCGTTAGCCCATCTGGGTATCGACGAGGTCGCCTTTCAAAAGCGCCATGAATACGTGACGGTGGTCAATGACGCCCATGGGGATGTCCTGCACGTCGCCGATGACCGCCGTGGCACAAGCCTCAATGACTTCTATGGCCCGCTGAGCGACGCCCAGAAGGCGCAAATTCAGAGCATTTCGATGGACATGTGGCCAGCTTATATCCGTGCCACCCTCGAGCATATCCCCGGCGCCGAAGACAAAATCGCCTTCGATAAATTCCACGTCAACCAGCATCTCAACCAGGCCGTCGACGCGGTGCGCAAACAAGAGCACCGGCAACGCATGAAGCAGGGCGATGCGACATTAAAGGGCACCAAGTACGGTTGGTTGCGCAATGCGGCCGACTTGAGACGCCAGCTGCGCCAGGAACTGGTGCAACTCAGTCGCGTGGCGCGCCAAACCGGTCGGGCCTGGGCCATCAAGGAACACGCCAAGGGGCTATGGCATTACCTCCGCCGAGGCTGGGCCGAGCGTGCCTGGCAGCAATGGTATCAGTGGGCCATTCGCAGCCGCCTGGCCCCGATCAAAAAAGTCGCGCGAATGGTTAAACAACACCTGTGGGGTATCATCAACGCCATCGTATTAAATGTCACCAATGTCCGGGCGGAGAGTCTCAACAGCAAAATCAAAATGCTCAAAGACAAGGCGCGCGGCTTTCGAAATCGGGAGCGATTTAAAACCGCCATCCTGTTTCATTTTGGTGGCTTATCGCTAATGCCCGAAAAATACGAAATGGGAACCCACTAGAACTGGTGAAGACCCCAAAAATAATAACGTTAAAAAAATCTGACGGGTACGAGCATCGAAGTACCTGCTCAGGATTTTCTGAACTTATAATTATTTTCTTCGTGTCTTCGTGTCTTCGTGTCTTGGTGGTAAGGCTTTTCAAATCAGGCAGGATAGCAATGCGTCTTCGATTTTGTCCCAGTCCGGATCGCCCAGCATGATGATTTCGATGCGATTTTCCGGTGGGGTCTCCCTGGCGCTAACACTCAGGTCGCCCTCAATGCTGTTGAACAGGTAGTTTCCCTGATCCGTTTTTAGCGAGGCCTTGATACGCTCTGCACTCATGGCAGTGATCAGGCTGTTTGTTTTCTGGTAATCAAATCTCAGCTGTTCGGCAAACAACCAGCCGCAACTGGCAAAGTCGCCATTACGGTTTTCCAGCCGCCGCCAGGATTCTCCCGCGTCAAGTTTAACGGGCTCGGTTTCCATGCCGGTTTCGGGCGTTGTATCGGCCTGCAGGAACGAGCGGCTGACGGCGTCCTGCTGTCCGGCATGCGGCAGATCCAGCCAGGCGAGTTCCAGTTGCCCCTGTGAAACCTGACAACTGGCGCGCGGCTGGCGTGCTTCGACCAGTTGGGCGAACGCCGCCAGATCACTGTCCTCACACCGGTCCACCTTGTTGGCCACCAGCACATCGGCGATATCGAGCTGCTCCCGGTAGTATTCGTTCTCGCGATAACGAGGATTATCGAGATGCCGGGGATCGATCAGGGTGATGCAGGCACGCATATCGAGCGTTTGATCGAAGGGCGGCCGGGTCAGTTGCTTGATGATCTGTTTGGGATGACCGATCCCGGTTGGCTCGATCAACAGGCGATCCGGTCGGGCATTGGCCAGCAGGGCATTGATCCCGACCTGAACCGAGACGCCGGCGGCGCAACACATGCAGCCGCCGGGCAGTTCCTTGATGGCCACCCCTTCCTGTTGCAGTATCTGTCCGTCGATGCCGATCTGACCGAATTCGTTGACCAGCACGGCCCAGCGTTCATCAGCCGGTTTGTGCTCAAGCAGGTGCAGGATCGCTGTGGTCTTGCCGACCCCGAGAAAGCCGGTGATAACATTGGTGGGAATGTGTCGGATTAATTCAACCTTCGGTTGCATATCAATTCTGCTTTGGCGTGTAGTGAACGGCGTTGATATAATAGGTTACCTGGCCACCCGGCGTTTCAACCGCGACTTCATCATCGACTTTCTTTTTCAGCAAGGCCCGCGCCAGCGGCGAGTCGACGCTGATATCGCCCTGATCCGGTGCCAGCTCGTCGGGTCCGACAATACGGTATTCTACCGTCTGCCCGTTGTCGTTCTCCAGCGTCACCCGGGCGCCGAAAAATACCTGCTGCGGATTGGAGGGGGCGTCGGGGGCGATGGTCAGCTCCGGCAGCCGCTTTTGCAAATAACGGATGCGTCGATCGATCTCGCGTAACTCCTTCTTACGATAAATATATTCGGCATTTTCCGAGCGATCGCCTTCGGCGGCTGCCGCCGCGAGTGCCTGGGTCACTTCTGCGCGACGGACCCACAGAGAACGCAACTCAGTTTGCAATTGATCGTAACCTTCACGGGTGATGTACGGTGAAGGTTTCGGTTGTGGAGGTCGATAACGTCCCATCTATATCAAGTTCCGAGTTCTAAGTTCTAAGCACTAAGCACTAAGCACTAAGTACTAAGTACTTAGTACTTAGTACCTGGTACTAATGATGCCGTGCCTGCCTGGTGGATAAACCAGTTTGTCTTGCACTTTTCTGAAGGTTGGTGTCGAATTCAGGTTCGCCTTTCATGCCGCAGGTGGTGTAGTCCGCGTACATGGCGTCATACAGTTGCTGTTCGTCGAGCTCGAAGAGTTCGCTCGCGCCCTGGTAGATCAAACGAAACAGTCGGGGCAGGGCGATTTTGTGGGTCTGCCCGGTGGTGGCATATAACCAGTCCGACAGTTGGAGAAAGCGATCGAAAGGGGCCTCGTCGAGCAGCAACGAGCGGGTCCGGTTAAAGCGTCCCGAGTTACCGAACATATCCCAGTAACGGGCAAACCGGCTCAACCGTTGCATCGTGGCAAAATCGATGTCGCGGGTACTGAGAATATTATACGGCGGGGCGGGATTAAAGCGCAGTTGGTACTCGTCGATATGGCGTATAATCGGTGCGCCGCGCAGCCGCTTGAGGATGCCGACCTGAATTTCATGCGGATTCAGTTCGATCAGCCGATCGAAGCTCCGGGCGATGCTCGCCACATCCTCGCCGGGCAGGCCCATGATCAGATCTGTATGCAGATGCGCATGGGTTTGCTCGCGCAGAAAGCGGATATTCGCCTCGGCCTTGTCATCATCCTGGCGGCGGCTGATGCGTTCCTGTACGGCCGGGTTGAAACTCTGAATACCGATTTCAAACTGCAGCGTTCTGGGCGGGAATTGCTGAATCATGCTTTTCAGCTGATCGGGAAGATGATCCGGAATCAGTTCAAAGTGCAAAAACAGCCCGTGGTTGATCCGTTCCAGGAAGAACTCCATGATCTTCAGGCTGCTGGCCACCTTGAGATTGAAGGTGCGATCGATAAACTTGAAATGCCGGGCACCGCGTTGATAAAGCGTTTCCATGTGACTGAGAAACTGCTCCAGTTCGAAAGGCCAGGCGGTTTTATCCAGCGCCGAGAGACAGAATTCGCACTTGAAAGGACAGCCTCGCGAGGCCTCGACATAGATGAAACGGTTGCGGATATCCTCGTCGGTATAACAGGGGTAGGGGAAGGCCAGATCCGACAGCTTGAACGGTGCCGGCTGCACGATCTTCTCCTCAACCGCCTCGCCATCCAGTAACCGCTTGCAAAGACTGGCAAAAGCCAGATCGCCCTGGCCACTGACGATATGATCCACCTCATCATAAAACGGCAGGGTCGTCTGTTCATAACTGACCTCCGGCCCGCCAACAATAATGATGAGGTCGGGGCGCACGCGACGCAGAATAGCAATCAGCTCCCGGCTTTGCTCGATATTCCAGATATAAACGCCCAGGCCGATGATCTTCGGATTGTCCACCAACAGCTGCTCGGCAATCTCGATGGGGCGCTGATTGATGATGAATTCCCGAATCCGGGCGCGCGATTGCAGATCGCCGAGATTGGCGTACAAATAGCGCAATCCCAACGAACTGTGAAAATAGCGGGCATTGAGGGTACACAGAATGATATCAGTCATGCCCGGCCTCTTGCGCTTTACGTTGACGTTTGTGCAGTGCCTTGTTGATGGCACGCGAGGCGGAAATCATGCCGAAAGTGGCGGTGACGGTCACACTCGAGCCGTAGCCGAAGCGACAGTCGAGATTGACGCCATGTATTCCGGGTTTTTGATGGCTTACGCTGCCATCGTCTTTGGGATAAAGCTTGTGTTGCGAGGAGAAGACACACTCCACTCCGAAACGGCGCTGCGGGTTTTTACTGAATCCGTGGCGGCTACGCAGGTTGTTGCGTACTCTGGCAGCCAGCGCATCGTTATAGGTTTTACTCAAATCGGCGACATGAATCAGCGTGGGATCAGTGACGCCACCGGCACCGCCAGTGGTAATAATGGGCAGCTTGTTACGTCGACAATGGGCGATCATTTCGGTTTTGAACTGGATGCTGTCGATGGCATCGATTACATAATCATAGCCATGATCCGGCGACAGATGATCAGCCAGGTTGGCGCTGTTGATAAAATCGTCAATCACGTTGATTTGACAAGCCGGGTTGATGTTATGGATGCGCGTTCGCATCACACTTGATTTTTTTTCGTCCAGCGTTTCGCTCAATCCCACAAGCTGGCGATTGATATTGCTTTTGGCTACGGTATCGTAATCGATGAGTGTAATATGACCGATGCCGGTGCGGGCCAGTGCTTCCGCGCTCCAGGAACCGACGCCACCCAGACCGACGACGACCATGTGCAGTTGCGGTAACAGGCAATAGGCGCTCTCGCCATAAAGCCGGCGCAGGCCGCCGAAGCGTTCATCATAGTCGTCGTGAGTCATGGTTCAGTGCAACCCGAACAACGCTTCGGCATTGGCAGTGGTTTGCCGCGCTACCTCGGCCGGATCGACGTTGCGCACTTCAGCCAGTGCCGCCAGGCATTCGGGCAGGTATTCGGGGCTGTTGCGCTCGCCGTGATGGGAGGCGACAGTCATGTCCGGAGCGTCGGTCTCCAGGACGATGGCCTCCAGTGGCAGCTCGCGCGCCAGTTTGCGCAGTTTGTTCGAACGTTCGTAGGTCAGCATGCCGCCGAAGCCCAGCTTGAAACCCAGTTCAATATACTGATGTGCCTGCTGCAAACTGCCGTTGAAGGCATGGGCGATACCGCCTCGGACCGGGATTTCACGCAGGGCCTTGAGGATCCGGTCATGGGCCTTGCGACAATGCAACAACACCGGCAGGTCGGTATGCCGGGCAAAGTCCAGCTGGGCACGCAGCAACGACTCCTGATTCCGTTGGTCCGGGTTCTCTATATAATAGTCCAGTCCAATCTCGCCGATGGCAACGGGCCGGTTTTCCTCCAACAAGCTGGCCAGCTGATCCAGATGTTCCGGTTTGTGCGCCTCAAGATACATGGGGTGCATGCCCAGTGCCGGATAGAGGCCGGCGTCGGCCTCGCATAGCGCCAGGAGCCGGGACCAGCTGTCGGCGGTCACACCGGGCACCACAATTCGTTGCACGCCGTTCTGGCGACAACGGGCGAGCACCTGCTCCCGATCGGCATCGAAAACGGGATCGTCGAGGTGGCAATGGGTGTCGATCAAATCCATACGGCTATTCTAGCGGCTCCGGAGGCCAAGTGTAAATAACTGAAACAAAAGGGGTTTTAGACAGTAATGGCGCATTTTTGCACAACCCCGGTCAGCCTGCCCCCCTGGAAACCAGCGCACGAATCCTTATAATAGTGTATAACCAAGTTCTACACTCAAGTAAGCGCAAGGAGGTCAATTATGGCAACAGGTACCTACAAACCCAAAGCCGATCCACTGAACCGGCCGGATGATGCCACCGGTTTTCGCATTGGCTGGAAATACAAGACCAAATTCGAGCGCGGTCACTTTGACGAAGAGCTGACCTACGGCGAAGCGAAAAAGAAAGCGGCGGAACTGGCTGCCAAGGAGCCGGAAAAAACCTTCTGGCCGGAAGTCATCCACGAATAACCCCTCCGACCATAACCGGGCAATCGCCCGGTTTTTTTTCAACAGTGCCTTCACTTTGCAGGTTGGTGGGTTTAGTGTTTCGGTAATGATCCCTGTTTGGGGCCGGTGTACCGTAGAAGCAAAAAGCGGATCTCTCGCAGAGACGCCACGGGCGCAGAGAAACTGCTATCGTTTATTCTTCGCGCACTCTGCGTCTCTGCGAGAGGTTTCCAGGCGGGTAGAATACATCCTGTGTACCATCCTCAGAATAACGGTGTGTGGAACGCACCCTGTCTCTGATATCGCCTCTCCGGGACTTTCATCATACCACCTGCTTTGCGGGAAGTATTTGAGTTGACCCGCAAAGCCGGTAACTGGCCGGTCATTAGCCTTGACTCAGAGTGAATCCGATGGAGAAAATATCGGACAACTTTTTTTATCGAAACGATTCTGCTATAGATTGAAGAGAGTAACATTTTAACCTGAGAGGGCGCTATAGCGACGAAGAAAACGGGAACAGGGTCGGGATTCAGAGAGTCGGTGCGCAACCGCTCCACTGATGCCATGAAGGAAGTTGAGAAAATTCGCGAACTGATGATGAAAGAAATTCATGAGGGGTTCGATATCGTTAGCAACAAGGTCTCTTCCACTGCAAAATCGACCTCGCAGATGACGGAAAACCTGCGCAATCAGGTTTCCGATATTCATCCCCGGGAATATTGGGATAAGGTCGTCACGGAGGTCGAAGAACTGAGGGACGAACTGGTCAACGGCATCTCGGATCGATTTAAGCAATTGCGTAAGGCAACGCAAAATGCAGTCGCCAGATCCGGCAAGAAAACCACTAAAAAGAAACCGGCAGGCAAAAAGAAAGCCGCAAAGAAGAAAACAGCCAGGAAGAAAGTGAGTAAAAAGAAAACGGCGGCAAAGAAGGCGGCTAAAAAGAAAGCAGCCAGGAAAAAGACTGTCAATAAAAAAACAACCAAAAAGAAGACTGCCAAAAAGAAAGTCAGCAAGAAAAAGCCGGTCCGGAAAAAGGCTCGTGGTTAGGCGGCAACAATTACAGTACAACTGTATGTCCCGTATTTCGGTAATTCATTAAGGCTTCACAGAATGTCATTCATGCTGTGCCTGCAGTAATAATTTGATACCTGGATATCAGGTCTGGTTATGGATTTGTCATGTTGTGCCATCTGGCGCTAGAATTAACCTCCTGCTCAAAATATGACAAACGGGATGTTCGAAACCTTTACACAACTTGGTGTCGCCATTGCCATCGGTCTGATCATCGGACTGGAACGGGGCTGGAAAGGGCGCGAAAGCGAGGAAGGCAGCCGGGTTGCCGGTTTGCGCACCTTTGGCCTGATTGGACTGCTGGGCGGGTTGTGGGCGCTGCTGGCAGAAACCCAGGGACAGGGACTGATCCTGATTAGCCTGGCATTTGTCGCGCTGACGGCGCTGTTGATCGTTGGCCATATTCTGGCAGTCAAACAAAGTGGTGATTTTGGTGTTACCACGATCGTTGCCGCACTGATTGCCTTCGCCCTGGGCGCCCTGTCTGTCAGTGGTGAAATGCATGTTGCCGTGGCCGGGGCGATCGTGACGGCGATTATTTTAAGTCTCAAGTCGCTGCTGCATGGCTGGTTGCAGTTGATCGATTATGACGAACTGAGTGCCATTTTAAAGCTGGCCCTGATCTGGGTGGTTATTTTGCCGTTATTACCCAATCAGGGTTACGGCCCCTGGCAGGCAATCAATCCTTATCAGATATGGTGGATGGTGGTGTTGATTGCCGGGATCTCGTTTGCCGGTTATGTGGCCATCAAGATCGTCGGCGCACACAAGGGGTTGTTGATTACCGGTTTTCTTGGCGGGCTGGTTTCCTCCACCGCGGCCACGATCAATCTCTCCAAACTGGCCCAGAAAGGAACGCGTGTGCCGGTGATTTGCGCTGCCATCCTGCTGGCCGAAACCATCATGTTCCCGCGTATGCTGCTGGAAATTGCCGTGGTCAATCGTGAGTTGTTGCTCTCGGCATGGCTACCGATAACAGTCATGACCGTCGTTATGCTGGCCGGTGTCGTTATTATCTGGCATCGCAAGGAGTCGTCAGGCGACGGGGAGTTGTCGGTGACCAATCCGTTTCAAATCAAGATGGCGTTGCAGTTCGGCCTGTTGTTGGCGGCGGTAATGTTTCTTGCCGAGGCCGCCATGGCCTGGCTGGGCGATGCGGGCATCTATCTGGTGGCCCTGATCTCCGGTGTTGCCGATGTGGATGCGATCACCCTGTCACTGGCCTCCATGGCCAAAAGCGATCTGGCGGATGCAACCGCTGTGCACGGGATCGTCATCGCGGCGATCGTTAATACGCTGTTTAAAACCGCGCTGGCACTGTTTATTGCCGGTCGGCAAATGTTCTGGCGTCTGTTGCCGGTGGCGGTAGTCGCGTGCAGCGCGGGGGGCGTGAGTCTGCTATGGGTTTAATCGTCAGGCGACGCCACAGGGTGTATTTTGCCGGCAGGGGTAACGAATTACTGCCAATTGCCATTTGCATCACCCAATAAAAAAGGAGGCGCGAGGCCTCCTTTTTTGATCGCTGTGAGCGGCTGATCAGTTTTCCGGTTTGTCAGCGAGGTTGCGATGGCTGTCGGATTGTCGACGGCGCTCGTCCTGCGAGTCGTCCGAATCCTGATTGGCCGGTGTGCGGGTTTCCACCTGTACCAGTGAGGCGTCTGTCGGTTTGCTGTCGACAGGTTTTGACTCGTTGCCCGTGGTGTTTTCAGACGCGGCCGGTTTGGAAGCCGGTGGTGGCGTTTCTGTTGCAGGCGCTGGCGTCGGTGCAGCGACGGGGCTGCTTTGTACCGGCTCATTATTGGCCGACGGCGACGTGGGTTCGGGCCGGTTTGCCGGTTTTTCCGCCGGTTGATTGACCGGTGCAGTGGCACCGCCGGTATCGCCCTGATCGGCCTGGCCTGCCGGTGGTGTGGGAGCGTCGTTTTTCTTCACCGCGGTCGGGGCCGCGTTATCGTTTGCCTGCGGGCTATCGCGTTTATCCCGCGCGCGAGTTTCCTCGCCCCGGTCGCTGGCGCGCATACGCGGGTGCGAGCCGCTGTTATCGCTCTTTCTGTCATTGCGGTTACCACCGCCGGAACGCGCTGCGCTACCTTTGGTTTCGGTCTTGCCGCTTGGCTCGCTCTTGTCCGACTTGCCAGAGGACTTGCCCTGTTCGGGCTGGTTGTCCGACTTGCCAGAGGACTTGTCCTGTTCGGGCTGGTTGTCCGACTTGCCGGGCTTGTCAGGCTGCTCGGGTTGCTGGTTGTCGGACTGGCCGGATTTATCCTGGTTCGGCTTGTTATCGACTTTGGCGGTTTTATCCGATGCGCCTTGCTGCCCATTGCCGCTTTGTGGCTGCTCATCACTGCGGGTTTCGTCCGTGGATGAACCGGAGGAGGAACGCCGGCGCCGCCGACCTCCACGGCGTCCACGGCGGCTGCTGGAGCTGCGCTGTTGCTGTTGGTCGCCCTGGGCGCCACTGTCCGCTGCTTTGGATTGGGTCTCATCGCTCTGGGCCGCGGCTTCGCTGGCCGGTTTACTTTCGGCCTGTTTGGTCGCCGGTTTATTGCTGCTCTGGTTCTGGCTCTGGCCGCCGCCGTTTTGATTACGGCGGTTTTGTTGCGGCTTGCGGCGCTGGCCTTCACCGGCGGAAGTTTTGCGACGCGGGCGATTGCCACTGGTCGTTTCCTGGCGGGCCGGTTTGCTTGGCCGGGATTCACCGGTACCGAACAGGGCACGCCACAGACGAACCAGCAGGCCGGGTTGAACGGGCGTTGTTGCTGCTGCTACCGGTCGCGGGGTCGCCGGCGCCACGGATTTGACCACCGGCTCTTCCGGGGGGGTGGCCGTGGAGCTGATAGAAGCGGACAGGGTGTCCAGGCCTTCTTCATCCTGGCGCTCGACCATCTGGAAGCTTTGTTTGTTTTCCTCCAGCGAGGGATCGTCTTCGCGAATGCGGGTCACTTCGAAATGAGGGGTTTCCAGATCGATGTTCGGGATCAGCAGGATTTTGACCTTCTGCCGGCTTTCCATCTCCTGCAACACATCGCGTTTTTCATTCAACAGGAAGGTCGCGGCGTCGACGGGCAATTGCGCCATGACGCGGGCGGTTTTTTCCTTCATGGACTCTTCTTCGACCAGTCGCAAGATCGACAGGGCCAGGGATTCAATACCGCGAATGGTGCCGTGACCGCTGCAGCGCGGACAGATGATCTGGCTGGATTCGCCCAGCGAGGGACGCAGGCGCTGGCGTGACATCTCCAACAGGCCAAAGCGCGAGATACGGCCGATCTGAACCCGGGCGCGATCGGCTTTTAACGCCTCGCGCAGCCGGTTTTCCACTTCACGCTGATTGCGCGCCGGGGTCATATCGATGAAGTCGATGACCACCAGGCCGCCCATGTCACGCAAACGCAGCTGACGGGCGATCTCCTCGGCGGCTTCCAGATTGGTATTGAGGGCGGTCTCCTCGATGTCGGCCCCCTTGGTGGCGCGCGAGGAGTTGATGTCGATGGAGACCAGCGCCTCGGTATGATCGATCACCACCGCCCCCCCGGAAGGCAGGCGCACCTCGCGCTGGAAGGCTGATTCGATCTGGGATTCGACCTGGTAACGCGTGAACAGTGGCACCGGATCCTGATACAGCTTGATCTTGTTCAGGTTATGCGGCATCACCTGGTTCATGAACTCGCGGGCCTGTTCATAAACCTTGGGTTCATCAATGATGATTTCGTTGATATCGTTGCGGAAATAGTCGCGAATCGAACGGGTGATCAGGTTGCTTTCCTGATAGACCAGAAACGGCGCGCCTTTCTGCTCGGAGGCCTCCTTGATCGCTTTCCAGAGATTGAGCAGATAATCCAGATCCCACTGCAGCTCTTCGACATTCTTGCCGACGCCGGCGGTGCGAATGATGATGCCCATGTCCTGGGGAATTTCCAGCTGGGCGAGGGCGTCGCGCGCTTCGTTGCGGTCGTCGCCCTCGATGCGGCGGGAGACCCCGCCCGCACGCGGGTTATTCGGCATCAGGACCAGATAACGCCCGGCCAGGCTGATGAAGGTGGTCAGAGCCGCGCCCTTGTTGCCGCGCTCTTCCTTGGCCACCTGGATGACCAGCTCCTGGCCTTCCTTGACCGCGTCCTTGATGTTCAGCTTGCCGCCGGGATCGACCCCGTCACGGAAGTATTCGCGGGAGATTTCCTTCAGCGGCAGAAAACCGTGACGTTCGGCGCCGTAATCGACAAACGCAGCCTCGAGGCTGGGCTCGATGCGGGTAATCTTGCCTTTATAGATATTGGATTTTTTGGATTCGCGGGCGGTGGTTTCGATATCCAGATCGTAAAGCCGCTGGCCATCAACCAATGCAACACGCAACTCTTCAGGTTGAGTTGCGTTGAACAACATTCTTTTCATTGTATAACCTTTATGCGTGCATGCGCTCTAACCCCGGTCGGATGGATCCGGACCGGTGGGCAATGCCACAAACAGACCTTCTGCTGCACGAAGCCGATAATCGCCGACAGCCGGCGTGATACGCGAGACTCACCCGGTTTCGTGCTGGTCTGCCCACCCGGTCGCGAAACGTGTCGCGGTACCCGGGGAGCGCGTATGTTCAACCACGGCTATTCGTCGTGTTAACAGGTCGCGAATAGCCACATTTATCTTACTGAGATCACCTGCCCGAGGCAGATGATGGAAAACCGGTTTTTGACCGTCTGCGCTGTCCTGTATTCATCTTGGAGATACAGCAGCAGCGCACTCCCGGATTGGCCAAGAGTCTGCCGAATATATCAGTGTTGTGCCAGAGCATCAATCTTTCGATAAGAAATGCTAGAATAACGCGCAATATGGCGACAAAAAGCAGCAATCCGGCCTCATCGGGGGTCAAACTGGTCACAATCGGCCCGGAACAGGCCGGCCAGCGCATCGATAACTTCCTGCTTACCCGGCTCAAGGGCGCACCGCGCAGCCTGATTTACCGTATTCTGCGCAAGGGCGAGGTACGGGTGAACAAGGGCCGCATCCAGGCGCCGTATCGTCTCAAGGCGGGGGATCAGGTGCGTATTCCGCCGGTGCGTCTGGGCGAGAAGGCGGTCACCACACCGGCCGAGCGGGTATTACGTCAGATCGAGGCGAGCATCCTGTTCGAGGACAAGCGGATCGTGATTCTGAACAAGCCCAGTGGGCTGGCGGTCCACGGCGGAAGCGGGATCAGCTACGGGGTGATCGAGGCCCTGCGGGCATTGCGTCCGAAGGCACCGTTTCTGGAGCTGGTGCACCGCCTGGATCGGGATACCTCCGGTTGCCTGATTATCGCCAAAAAACGCAGCGCACTGCGTACCCTGCACGAGTTGCTGCGCGAAAATCGCATCGACAAGCATTATCTGGCGCTGCTCAAAGGGCAGTGGCATGGTGGCCCGGCCCGCATCGAGGCCCCGCTGAAAAAGAATGTACTCTCTTCGGGGGAGCGCATCGTGCGCGTCGATCCCGAAGGCAAGGCCGCCGCCAGCCTGTTTCGGCCGCTGGCGGTTAATCCGACCGCCTCGCTGGTCGATATCAAACTGGAAACCGGGCGCACCCACCAGATCCGGGTGCATGCCGCCCACGAAGGGCACCCGATCGCCGGTGATGACAAATACGGTGATGAAAATTTCAACAAACAGCTGCGCGAGCTGGGGTTAAAGCGGCTGTTTTTACATGCCCGGCGGCTGGTATTTGCATTTGACGACGACGGCCCCCATATTGACGTGAGCGCGCCGCTGGAGGCGTCATTGCAAGATGTTTTGACTGAACTGAAACTGGAGTTCCATGAATAACACACCACTGATTATTTTTGACTGGGACGGTACCCTGATGGATTCAGAAGGGGAGATCCTCACCTGCATGCGCGCCGCGATCGATGACCTCCGGCTCGAACCCCGTAGCGACGATGAACTGAAAAATATTATCGGTCTGGGGCTGCAGGAAGCCCTGCGCACCCTGTATCCGCAAGGCAGCAGCGCCGACTTGTTGCAACTGACGGCACGCTATCGTTATCACTTTCTCGAATCGCCCCGGCAACCTTCGGAACTGTTTGCCGGCGCCAGAGCGATGGTTGAAGAGCTGCACGAGGCCGGTCATTTCCTGGCCGTGGCAACCGGCAAGGGACGCAACGGCCTGAACAAGGTATTGCAGCAGACAGGCCTGGATGAGTACTTTCATATCACCCGTTGCGCGGACGAATGTCACTCCAAGCCCCATCCGCAGATGTTGCATGAAATCATGGATCATCTGGGTGTGGAGGCAGACAGCGCGCTGATGATCGGTGATACTGAATACGATTTACAAATGGCCAGCAACGCCGGTGTCAAATCCCTGGCTGTCACTTACGGTGTGCACGAAAAGCAGCGCTTGCTGGATTGCCAGCCCCTGGATTGCCTGGACAGCATTGAGCAATTGCATAGCTGGCTGAAAGAGAAAGTCAATCTGGCAGCCTGATGCTGTTATTTTTCTGGCAGCGCCAGAAGCATAATAAATCAAATGGACAAGAATGGAACCGATAGCATGAATGATGAACAAAAGTCCCCAGACGCTTCCAAACAACAATGGCAACAGGATGTTATTAATCGCCTGGCTTTTGCGGCGCTGAACGAGCAGAAAAAAAGTCGCCGCTGGAAGATATTCTTCGTATTCCTGTTTATTTCCTATCTGTTTCTGGTCTATTTCACCGCCTTCGTCAAACCCGACTCGGCTGGGGCGGCCCTGACCGGTAAAAACCATACCGCGCTGGTTGAGGTCAACGGCGTGATCGCCGACGACCAGTCGGCAAGTGCCGATAACATTGTCACCGGTCTGCGCAAGGCATTTAAAAACGAAAAAGTGCAGGGAGTTATCCTGCGCATTAACAGCCCCGGCGGCAGCCCGGTTCAGGCCGGCTATGTCAATGACGAGATTGTTCGGCTGCGCGAACAGTATCCCAACACGAAAGTCTATGCGGTTATCACCGATATCGGTGCCTCCGGCGGGTATTACATTGCCGCTGCCGCGGATGAAATCTATGCCGACAAGGCCAGCCTTGTCGGCTCGATCGGGGTGATCATGAACAGCTTTGGTTTTACCGAGGCAATCGACAAACTGGGTGTAGATCGCCGTCTGTACACGGCCGGTGAGAACAAGGGCTTCCTGGATCCCTTCAGCCCTGAAAAGCAAGAAGATGTGCAGCATGTCAAGAACATGCTGACCAACATCCACCAGCAATTTATCGATACCGTCAAAAAAGGGCGCGGCGACAGATTGGCCGATGATCCGAAGCTGTTCAGCGGCTTGATCTGGACCGGCGAGGAAAGTCTCGAATTGGGGTTGATCGACGGCCTCGGCAGCAGCAGCTACGTCGCACGTGAGGTCATCCAGGCGGAAAACATTGTCGACTATACCCCCAGACCCGATTTCTTCGAACGTTTCACCCGCCAGTTCGGCGCCGCCATGGGTCAGGCAATCAGCAAAACAATGGGACTGGAAGGCGGATCGATTCGGTAAAAAACTGTTGGCTCTACGGCGTTTGGGTAGTCGCGGATTGCAGAGGCTTTATCATGTGCATTTTCAGAAGTTCCTCCCAAAGCCTGGACCAGGTTCGCCAATCATGATTACCATCAATAGCATGAATATTCTCGTGAGGAAGAAGTTGTTCGAACTCGCTGTACCCGGGTGCAAATTTGTCCTGGCGGCCATAGGCCAGATAGATATTTTTCAAAGAGCCATGTTTTTCGAAAGAGGCAAGGCGCTCCCAGTTGGTATAAGGAATTCGCTGAGTAATGGAAGGTAGATCATCCTTGTTGACATATTGGCGTATTTGATGGAGAAGGTCCTCTTCTTTGTCTACACCGATATAAGGTGATAAAAGCACTACTCCTTCTATTGCTTCAGGATGGTCCAGGTAATAAGAAAGTGCATTATATCCCCCCAATGATATACCCACTAGCCAGAAAGACTTGTAACCTTTTTCTTGTGCCGGGGTGATAACGTCAGCTATGAAGCGTTGAGAAAAATTACCGCGTATTAGATACGTAATGTTCGCATCTACTATAAGAAAGTCGTGCTCAATATTATTCTTGCGTGCAATCTCAATAAAACCATGATCAATAAACTCAGCAGGTTTATCCCAGATACCTGGTAATAGTATGACAAGTTGTCGGCTGTCATTATTCTTGGAATGATGCCAGGTCACTTTCATTTGATTACTTGCATTCGGTAAATACGAACATGCAGCAAGCACGAGCGAACAAAGAAAACAAAACAGTGATCTGGCGATAAGAAAATTCTGCGACATGAAAATCTATTTGGCCATTTACATTTTTTGTTCTGAAAAATCAAATTTATATACAGACTTTCATGCTAAATCAATCGACTAATTACATTCAATGCGTAAATTGCGAATGAGTTACAATGTTATGCGGTATAGCTTTGCAGATTTTTCACAATTTCCGACGCATCAGAATCCGATGGTTAATGATTCTCTCTCCCACAATCATAATCTGACTATTGACGGTGCTCGAGCATATCTAATATAGTTCTTTATGCAACAAATCGACCCGCTTTAACGCATAATGTGCTGCTATAGAGCACATTAGCTTCATTTAATATTCTTATAAAAAGAAAGCGTTCATGGTTAAATGTCATCTTTCAAAAATAATGGGTGAAAAGAAGCTGAAAATATCCGACGTGGCACGTGAGACAGGGATAAGTCGAGGCACAATTACCCGCTTGTATCAGGAAACAGCGCAACGAATCGAGATCGGTGTCCTCAATAAACTGTGTCGTTATCTTGATTGTCAGGTTGGGGATTTGTTTGAAATAACTGATTAGTCAATTCTGTTGAATAAACAAATTAATCATACTGTGAACCGGTGGGAAATTGTAACTACACAGTCTGGATAACAGTATATCCGCTGCCGAGTAACATTTTATGCAGCCGCTACTTTATCTGATTTTTGTTGCTTGTCGGGGTTATAACAGACTGGTGCGAATTTAATAAGAGGTGTTTTTCGTGGGGATGACGGATTTTGAAAACGAAATAGCAGGTTTGATTATCGAATCACTTAACCTGGAAGATATGGAAGTTGAGGATATCAATCCCGAAGAACCTTTGTTTAACGAAGGGCTTGGTCTGGACTCTATTGATGCGCTTGAGTTGTCAGTTGCGCTATCCCGGAAATATGGCATAAATCTGCGAGCAGATAACCCGGACATTCAGAATATATTCTCATCCCTGCGTATGTTGGCATCATATGTTGAGTCAAATGCGAGTATGAGCAAATAACTCTGATTGAGTTACATCAATACAGATCGATCCACACTCTAATGATTAACTCATCTTTTGAAGTTCCAGGAAATCATCCTTGCCTGGAAGGACATTTTCCCGGGCGACCGATTGTTCCTGGTGTTGTAGCCCTCGATTTGATGTCAGAAGGGCTGTTAAGAGAGCTCGGTGATGCTTATATTTGTGGTTTTTCTCAAATCAAGTTTCATGCCCCCATTTTTCCAGAACAAAAGGTTATAACTCAATTCGTTCGAAAAAAAGATTCTTTGTACGACTTCACCTGCGAGGTCGATGGTATAAGGGTGATTTCGGGAAAAATCAGACTTGCATCGAATGGGTGTAAGAATGGTTAAAAGCTGGGATGCACAAAAAGAGCGAAGCAACCCATTTCTATTAAAGTTAATATGCAAATTCGCTCTTAATATGCCGAGGACTATCACTCGCATTTGGTTGTGGCCAATCAGTTTCTACTTTCTCCTGTTCTCTCCGGTAGCTCGTGCCGCTTCATCGGACTACCTTCGTCGCAATCCAAAAACATCAAGTGATATACGATCAATTTACAAGCATATCTATACTTTCGCCTCGGTGATTCTAGATCGAGTTTATTTTATTACAGGTAAATTCGAAAAGTTCAAAATCAGTTACGATCTCGATCCAGAGGCGCTGTCTGTGCTGGATAGTAATAGTGGCGCCGTGTTACTGGGCGCACATGTTGGTAGTTTTGAGGCTATGCGCTGTCTTGCCATCAAGCAGGCAGATCTTAATCTGAAAATACTGATGTATCGTAATCACAACGCAATGATTACCCGGATTCTGGATGAGTTAAACAGTGATATCGCCAGTTCTGTTATCAATATTTCAGATACAAATGCCTTGCTTCAGGTGCAAGAAGTCGTTGAGAGTGGTGGGGTGATTGGTTTGCTTGCTGACAGGGTGGTGCCCGGTGAGAAGTTGACTCGATGCTGCTTACTGGGGGGCGAAGTCGAGATTCCATCTGGCCCGTTTTCCCTATCATTGATTCTAGGCGTGCCAATTATTGTATTTTTTGCGACATACGTTGGCGATAACCACTATCATATAACTCTCAAAAAGCTAAGTGATCCGGTAACAGCGCCAAGAAACCAAAGAGATGTAATCATTCAGGATTTAACAAGTGATTATATTTTTCAGGTTGAGCGTATCCTGAGTCGTTATCCCTATAACTGGTTCAATTTTTACGATTACTGGAGAGCCAGATGAGTCGGTTTAGGCTTTTCATTATAATACTAATCTTTTCCAGTCTGGTGCAAGCGGATTTTCTAGATAAACGTCTGGATGAAATATCGGCGAATGCCGAGATGACCGCAGATTTTACCGATATCTGGCGGGCTGATTATCTTGATCAAGATATCATCAGTCATGGTAAATTATACTTTAAAAGGCCAGATCTGTTAATTAAAGAAGTTATTTCACCTGAATCTTTAACCTACACCGTCTCACGGGATTCTGTAAAAGTTGAGCAGGGTGAAACGGTAAAGCACATCCGGTTATCGGAGCATCCTGAACTCGGAATGGGTATCTATGCCCTGCGGGCTCTGTTGCAGGGGGATCGTGCCGCCCTTGACAGAATGTTTCTTTATCAATTTCGGCATTCTGATAATAATTTCCAGTCATGGGTTCTCGAGCTTTTTCCAAAATTGACATATAGCCAAAATAAAGTCAGAAAAATCACGGTTAGCGGTTATAAAGACGAGCTTAGAAAGCTTGAGATTGTCTATATAAATGGTGATGCTCACATAACCCGCATCGATCCTGAATGAATAAAATCAAACCTTTAACGCTTCATGCGGTATGGCTTTTGGCGACTGTTCTGTTGTCAATATATCTTGTTTTTAATTTGCATACAGTCACTGATTTGAAACAGTTTATGCCGTCTGGTAAAGAAGATGGTACCTTTCATGAACTGCAAAGTGAGCTGTTGAGCGGTCGTGAATCTTCGGCAATGTTTGTTATTATTTCTGGCGCAAGCTCCGAGGAACTGATTAGACTGAGCAGAGTTTTGCGTGCAGAATTTTCTGTAACTGCGGATAACGTCATACTCCAGAACGGTCAGGAAGGATTTGATGATTCTCAACTCGAGGTTCTCGAAGAGAAACGTTTTCTGTTAGTTGATACAGACTGGTCTCTGGCGGGTCTGAAAAACGCATTCAGACACCGAATATCAGATCTTCGCCAGGGGCAGGGTCCATTAATTGGTGATTTGATAAAGTCAGATCCTTACTTGTCAATTAAAACGTATTTTCAACCACTCGAACGCCAATCAAAACTGAATAAGCAATATCCGGTTTGGTACGCACCAGAAGTAGGTGCAATACTTCGCGTTGACTTCAGAAATCCTGATGTTGGTCTCGATACGATCGAGCAGATTCAGAGAGAACTGCAAAGTACATTCCGGAAATTGTCGCCAGCAGGAAATGCGCGTCTTGAAATGACCGGGCCTGGTGCAATCGCTGTTGCGACGCGCAATGAAATAAAAATGGTCACTCAAAGATTGAGTTGGGCTATTCCTTTGCTCTTAGTGTTGGTATTTTGGCTCGCTTATCGGTCAGTCTATCTTGTGTGGTATTCAGGTATTCCTCTGGTAACTGGCGCGCTGGTTGCTCTGGCTATTACTCAGATTGTTTTTAATAGTGTTCATGGTGTTGTCATCGCTTTTGGGATTACGATGCTTGGCGTTGCGCTTGATTATCCTGTGCACCTGTTCAGCCATAAATATCCCGGCGAGAAATTATGCGTCACGGCGAACCGAATATGGCCGATTTTGCGTCTGGGTGGGTTAAGCTCTGCCGGTGCATTTCTGATATTACTGTTCAGTGGCTTTGAAGGTCTTTCTCAGCTGGCTATTTACGCATCTACTGGCCTGATTATCGCTTTGCTGATAACTCGGTATTTTTTGCCAGAGATTGTCAATCCGGAAAAAGTAAACCCAAGGCTGTTTAAGTCACTTCCGAAAGTCTTTACACCTTATGCTATAGTTGTTCTTATATTGGTTATAATGGCTGTTTCATTACCCTGGGTGCAACGTGATATCTACTGGAGTGATAGCGTTGATGCAATCAGCCCTGTCTCCGATGAAGTAAAGAAACAGGATGCGAAGTTAAGAAATGTAATTGGCGGTGTCGAAGTATCTGATGTCTTTGTTATTGCTGATTCGGACTTGCAACGCGTACTGGTATCCACCGAGCAACTTACCGAAAAACTCCAGGATTTGGTTAGCAAGGGCATTGTCAATTATGTCGTCCCTGTGACAGACTTTCTACCGTCAGCAAAGCGACAGAAGGCTCGGAAAAACAGTATTCCTGAAAGTGATGAACTACAGAATAATTTGCGATCTGCAGTCGAAAATATGCCCTTCAAACCATCCGCTTTTCAGAGTTTTATTGAACTATCGCAAAATACAAAACGACAGAACCCTGCCTCCTATGACGAAATTCTAGGTACGCCAGCTGGGCCTTTTGTCAGACAGGGGCTTGTTCAAACCCATGACGGCTGGTTGTCTGTCATTCGTGTTAGCGGACTATCATCGCCGAAACGATTTATGCAATGGCTAGAGGAAAATCCGGGTGTCCGTCAATATCATGTCAATATAAAAGATCAAGTCAGCAACTTATTTGAGGAATATCGAGATAGAACCTTGTCAGCGGTTTATCTGGTTCTGGTTTTTCTCACTGTTGTTGTATTTTTATACAGCAGGCAGTTCATGAACTCGCTGCGTGTAATTACTCCGGTATTCATTGGCGTTGCAGGGGGGCTTGCTGCCGGGCTACTGGGTGGGCCGGGCCTGAATATATTCCATCTTATGGCTATATTTCTTGTAATTGGTATGGGCCTTGACTACAGTCTGTTTTTTAACCATAGCCGGGGCAAAGCGGATGTTTTTGCTAGAAGTTTTCATGCTGTTGGTGTGAGCGTAATAACAACGGTGACTTTGTTTATGTTTCTTGCGTTCTCCTCGATACCTGTTTTGTCCGCTATGGGGAGCGTGATTGTCGCCGGGATTTTTTTGAGCTTTCTTACATCCTGGCTGATCTCCTCGATTGATTGACAGTGAAGGCCTTTTTTGAAAAAAACTGTGATTGTATCAGCATGAAAATTATCTGCATAACCGGTATTGTTTATTCATGAGCAAATCAAACAAGTTTTTGGCCGGAATAAATACAATTTGCCAGAGAATTCCGCATGCCGGTGCTATGTGTCTTATCGAGCGTGTCAGTGACTGGGATCAGGACTCTATTACATGCAGATCCCGCACACACGTTGATAGTAATAACCCATTGCGTAATAAATACAAACTGCCTATGTCCGCCTTGATTGAATATGGCGCACAGGCTATGGCAATTCATGGCAGTCTGGTGAACGAACAACAGAGCGGCTCTCAAGGCGGATATCTTGCCGGATTGAAAGACGTTTATCTTGTTGATGGTGATTTGTCGGATATTCCTGACGAACTTGTTATCATTGCCAGCAAGATCTATTCCGATGGAAAGAATATGATTTATGAGTTTTCAGTAACTGTAGGTGTAACTACACTGGCATCGGGGCGCGCTACAGTATTTGGTAATATCGTAAACGGAGAACAGTCATGAAACGCGCTTTGGTCACTGGTGGTAGCGGAGATATTGGTGGGGCGATTGCCCGATCCCTTGCTGCTTCTGGCTGTTTTGTCTATGTACATGCAAATTCCAATTATGAGCAGGCCGAGCGCACGGCGGAGGACATCCATCACAATGGCGGTCATGCCTGTCCCGTTCAGTTTGATGTTACTAACAGAGATGAGACAAACGCCAGACTTGAAGAGCTTCTCGAGGCCGGCCCCATTCAGGTACTGGTTAACAATTCCGGTATTCATGATGATGCGGTAATGGCTGGAATGCAGGGTAGACAGTGGGATAATGTTATTGATGTAAATCTCACCGGCTTTTTTAATGTCACTCAACCCCTTCTTTTACCCATGATAAAAACCCGTTGGGGGCGAATTATCATTATTTCATCGGTTGCCGGAGTTATGGGAAACCGTGGTCAAGCCAACTATGCTGCCGCCAAGGCGGGGTTGATTGGTGCTTCCAAGTCGATGGCCCAGGAAATGGGATCGCGTGGTATTACTGTCAATGTTGTCGCACCGGGTATCATCGAAGGCGCTATGACAAAGGAAATATTTGATAAGGACACGATAAAGCGCCTGGTGCCGATGTCGCGATCGGGTAAGCCGGAGGAAGTTGCCAGCGTAGTTGCATTTTTGGCCTCTGAGGCTGCCGGCTATGTTTCCGGACAGGTTATCGGTGTGAACGGCGCTATGATATAAACGCGGGGCTTTATTCATTGTGAACCTGGCGATTATCTGGCACTAATGCGCGATAGCCAGGCTCTGTTATGGGTTATTCTGGAGTATATGAGGCCTGTAATATACCAGTGCAGTAAAATTGCTTCACCGATGTATCTTGCGATCATTTTCTTTGAGTTGATTGTATTTGCCGGACAGAGGCTAACCTTAAATCCGAATTGCCTGGCCATGGAGCCAGCGCGCGCAAGATGGTAAGGGCTCGTGATCAGGATGATCTTCAGGTCGCTAGAAGGAAAACTTTCGCGAAGTTGTGCGAGATTTTCCAACGTATTGCGTGATTGTTCCTCGCAATGAATCTGTGCAGGTTTTACACCCTGTTCTATCAGATAGTCCGCACCCGCGCTTGATTCGCTGATTTCCGAATCCGTGGTAATCCCGCCTAACAGATAAAACTCGAGATGGCTGTTCTTGTCATAAAGCTGGTATGCGGTTTCCAGTCGTTCTATGTATTCTCGATCCGGCTTGTTGTTTTTCAGTTGTTTGCCAAGTATCACCACGAAATCGTAGTCTGCACGGCATGTTGCCGCTCTGACTGTTTTTCTGACATACAAGAGGCTCCCCAGTAGAGAGATTCCGAGGGTCATAATAATGACCAGTGTGGAGAGCAGACCCATAAGATAACCGGCATATTCAGGTTTGCCCTGATAATCGGGTAATAATCGGGGTTTGATTGCCGAGCGATACAGGCCTTGCGGATACATTCCTCGCAGTAGCAGATGTCGGGCTACCATGAGCGTAATCAGTGTGATATCCCTGACCCCTCGAAAGTGACTTGGACGCGCATCCTGGGTATAGATCGCCGGTATGCTGACAGCCTTGCTCTTGATGCCCCGTTGCGCTGCCTTGATTAGAATCTCACTCTCGAAAACAAAGCTGCTACGTTTCGAAGTGGATATTTCAAGATCCTCAAACAGCCGGGCAGGGTAGACCCTGAACCCGGACTGACTGTCGGACATCGGGTAACCCGCTGCCCAGGCCAGCCAGAAGTTGGCAATCCGGTTGGCATAGTAGCGTTTTGCCGGGATTGCCGACTTGTCCGACAGACGTGCCCCGATAATGATATCGTCCGGATGTTGTTCCAGTTTACTGAGCAAGCGTGGAATGTCAGACGGAGCATGCTGGCCGTCCCCATCGAGCGTTATGTAATAGTCGACCTGGTGTTTTCTGGCTTCCTGGATGCCATCCCAGAGGCTTGCCGCCTTCCCCTGGTTTTGTGCGTGTTCAATCAGTTTGATTGGTAGATCTTTAACCACCTGCGACGTTTCATCCTGTGATCCGTCATTCACGACGATCACAACATTAGAAAACTCTAATGCGGATTCGACAATATCGCGTAGTGTTCTGGCCTCGTTAAAAGCAGGAATAATGATGGCGTAGTTGCTGGACATGTAACTGAAGAATTTTATACACTATTTTAGTGCTAGTTTAGCATATATAGTACAACACAAAATATAGACAGGAGGGAAAATGAAACTCTGGAAATGGATGATGATGGGGTTGCTGGTGACCGTTGCCGCACTGGCAGGGTGTCGTTCGAATCCGGTTATGAATGTCGATGATGCTGCAATTTCTCTGCAGAACGAACCTTCGATAGAACAGGTCGAAAAAGCGATAATTCGAGCTGGTGCCTCGCTCGGTTGGAATATCAAGAAGCTGGCACCGGGCAAGATGGAAGGGCGTCTCATGCTCCGAAGCCATGTTGCTGTAGTGGATATTACTTATGATACCAAGAGTTATTCGATCGAGTATAAGGATTCCACGAATCTCGATTACGACGGAACCAATATCCATTCCAATTACAATGGCTGGGTGCAGAACCTCAATAGAAACATCCAGCAAGAACTCATGATGCTCTAATTGAGTAATGCCTGTTGTAAAAGGGCGGTATCCCCGCCCTTTTTTAATGCTTCCACATAAGTTATAACTGGTCTTGGCGAGGGTGTTGACCATCGTTGATTAAGTCGTGGTTTTAAATATCTTTTCAGGTATCGTGGAGAAGCGCGTAACTGAGCGAGCTAATCCTAGATAATCTTCCAGTTTTCTTTTTCCAGCATCCGTATCAGTCTGATTAACGGTAGGCCGATCAGGGTATTGGGATCGTCACCTTCGAGTTTTTCGAACAGGGCGATGCCCAGCCCTTCGGACTTGAAACTGCCGGCGCAGTTGTAGGGCTGCTCTTTGTCTAAATAGTTTTCAATCTGGCTGTCATCCAGCTTTCTGAAATGGACCTTGAAGGGCACCACGTCACACTCGGCATGATCGGTAGTGCTGTTATAGAGGCACAGCCCGGTGAGGAAAGTGACTGTCTTGCCGGAAGCGGCGCGCAGTTGTTCGACGGCCCTGGCGTGATCGCCGGGCTTGCCGAGGATTTTGTTGTCTATCACCGCGACCTGATCGGAGCCGATGATCAGTGCGTCGGGAAATTGTCCGGCCACCGCGCGGGCCTTGGCTTCGGCAAGCCGTCTGACCAGTTGCTCGGCGGACTCATCGGCCCGCGCCGTTTCATCCACCTTTGGGGAGGCGGTATCAAACGGCACACCGAATTTTTCCAGGATGGCCTTGCGAAACGGCGAAGTGGAAGCGAGGACCAGCTTATTACTCATAGACAAATATCTTTCATTGTTTGAAGTTTTCTATCACCACGAAGACACGAAGCCACGAAGAAAACCAGAAATAATGACTTCTTCGTGTCTTTGTGTCTTCGTGGTGAGATCTTGTTTTTTATTCTATCTCCACCAGCGCCTCGTCCGGGTTGACGCTTTCGCCCTTGGTGACGTGGATGGCCTTGATGATACCTTTTATCGGCGCCTGGATCTCGGTTTCCATTTTCATCGCTTCGGTGATCAGTACCGGATCGCCGGCCTCGACCTCGTCACCGACGTTGACCAGCACATCGACGATGGTGCCGGGCATGGAGGTGGAGACGTGGCCAGGGGTGGTGGCCCGGGGACGCTTGCCGGCGGCGGAACGGGCGTGGCGTTCATCACCGCCTTCGCCACCGAGAGCGATCTCATCCAGCGATTCGAGCAGGATCTCTTCGGGCACCCCGTCAACGGTAACGTAGTAGGGGCGCAAATGTTCCTTGGGATAACCGCGCCCGGTCAGCTTAATGTGATAACTCTCGCCGTGCAGGGTGACGTTGAACTCGGTGGCGGCCTTCTGGCCATTGGCGTTATTGACGTTGGGCGGCTCGAGCGGCTCGGGGATCAGCTTGCCGTCCTCGCGCTGTTGCAGAAAATCGCGCCCCAGTTCCGGGAACATGGCGTAGGTCAGCACATCCTCTTCCGATTTGGCCAGGGGGCCGATCTCCTTGCGCAGTTTGTCCATTTCCGGCGGGATCAGATCGGCGGGGCGGCATTTGATTACCTCCTCGTTGCCGATGGCCATGTGCTGTACCTGCGGGCTGATCTCGCCCAGTGCCTGGCCGTAGCGGCCCTGCAGATAGTGTTTCACCTCGTTGGTGATGGTCGCATAACGCTTGCCGGCGAGCACATTCATCACCGCCTGGCTGCCGACGATCTGTGAGGTGGGCGTGACCAGTGGCGGATAACCCAGTTCCTTGCGCACCCGCGGGATCTCCTCGAGGACTTCATTCATGCGGGTGAGGGCACCCTGTTCTTTTAACTGGTTCGACAGATTGGAGATCATGCCGCCGGGGACCTGGTTGACCTGCACGCGGGTATCCAGGCCGGTGAATTCGCTTTCGAACTGGTGATACTTCTTGCGCACCTCGCGAAAGTAAAACCCGATCTCCTGCAGCAGCGGCAGGTCGAGTCCCGGATCGTATTCGGTATCCTTGAAGGCGGCGACCATGCTCTCGGTGGGCGGATGGCTGGTGCCACCGGAGAACGAGGAGATAGCGGTATCGAAACCGGTGGCGCCGTTTTCCACCGCCTTGTAGTGACACATGTCCGCCAGCCCGGCGGTGGCATGCGAATGGGTGAACACCGGGATATCCAGCTCGCTGACCAGCGCCGAGACCAGTTGCGCGGTGACCGGCGGGGTTAACAGTCCCGCCATGTCCTTGATGGCGACGCTGTCGCAGCCCATCTCCTGAATCTCCTTGCCCAGCTGTACAAAGCGATCAAGGGTATGAATGGGGCTGGTGGTGTAACAGATGGCACCCTGGGCATGCTTGCCGCTTTGTTTGACCGCCTCGACCGAGACGCGGATATTGCGCAGATCGTTCATGGCATCGAAGATACGAAAGATGTCCATGCCCTTATCCGCGGCCCGGGCGACGAACTCGCGCACCACATCGTCAGCGTAGTGGCGATAGCCAAGCAGGTTCTGACCGCGCAACAGCATCTGCAGTTGCGTGTTGGGCAACGCCTCGCGCAACTGGCGCAGTCGCTCCCAGGGATCCTCTTTTAAAAACCGCACACAGGCATCGAAGGTCGCACCGCCCCAGACCTCCAGCGACCAGTAACCGACCTGATCGAGCTTCTCGCAGATCGGCAGCATGTCCTCGGTGCGCATGCGCGTGGCGATCAGAGATTGATGCGCGTCGCGCAGGATAGTATCGGTAATCTTGACCTTGGGCATGGATGAGTCCTGTTTTTAATGTCTTTTTAACGCAGAGGTCTTAAAACAATTTTGAATTTTTAATGCTGAATTTTGAATTACACGTTGGCATTAATTCAAAATTTAAAATTCAACATTCATAATTGTAGTTCACAGTCCCATGTTCGCCGCGATCGCCGCGGCGATGGTGGCGGCGATGGCGCGATCGTCGCGCCGCTCGGAGTAGTCGATCAGCTCCGGATGGGATTCGACGAAGCTGGTATTGAAATGCCCGGACTGAAATTCGGCGTTGCGCAGGATTTCCATATGATAGGGAATGGTAGTCTTGACGCCGTAAACGCCGATGTCCTGCAGCGCGCGCAGGGAACGGTCGATGACGCCGTCCCAGGTCGGGGCCCAGACGATGAGCTTGGCGCACATGGAATCGTAATAGGGCGGAATCTCGTAACCGGTATAGATGGCGCCGTCGGTGCGCACGCCGGGGCCGCCGGGGGCAAAGTAACGGGTGATACGCCCGAAGCTGGGCAGAAAGTCGTTTTTCGGATCCTCGGCGTTAATGCGAAATTCAATCGCGTAACCATTGCGCCGGATGTCCTGCTGGCTGAAGCTCAGGGTCAGCCCCGAAGCGATGCGGATCTGTTCCTGCACGATATCGACCCCGGTGATCGCCTCGGTGACCGGGTGTTCCACCTGCAGGCGGGTATTCATCTCCATGAAATAGAAATTCTCGCCACTGTCCATCAAAAACTCGACCGTGCCGGCATTGGTATAGCCGACCGCCCCGGCGGCGCGCACGGCCAGATCGCCGAGCAACTGGCGCTGCTCGTCGGTGAGTTGGGGGGAGGGGGCGATTTCCAGCAGTTTCTGGTGGCGGCGCTGGATGGAGCAGTCCCGCTCCAGCAAATGGATGACGTTACCGTGCTGGTCGGCCAGGATCTGCACCTCGATATGGCGCGGATTGCCGATGTATTTTTCGATAAACACCTCGGCGCTGCCAAAGGCTTTTTCGGCCTCGGAGATAACCCGGCCGTAATTGCGCCGCAGTTCCTGCTCGTTGTCGCAGCGGCGGATGCCCCGGCCACCGCCGCCGGAGGTGGCCTTGAGCATGACCGGATAGCCGATGGCACTGGCCACGTTCACGGCGTCGTCCAGATCGGCGACATTGCCGTCGCTGCCGGGGGTGACGGGGACCCCGGCCTTGCGCATCAGGTCGCGGGCCCGGGTCTTGTCGCCCATCTGGCGGATGACCCGCGACTCGGGCCCGATGAAGTGGATATTGCGCCGGGCGCAGATTTCGGCCAGCTCCGGATTTTCCGACAGGAAGCCGTAACCGGGGTGCAGGGCGTCACAGCCGGTCGCCACAGCCAGATTGACCAGCCGGTGGGCGTTGAGATAGCCGGCGACGGTGTCCGGGCCCAGGCTGTAGGCCTCGTCGGCCTTTTTGACATGCAGGGCGTAGCGGTCGGCTTCCGAATAGACCGCCACCGATTTGATGCCCAGTTCGGCGCAGGCACGGATGATTCGCACCGCGATCTCGCCGCGGTTGGCTATCAGGATTTTTTTGATCATCTAATGCCTTACAATCTGTATGCCAAACGCCCCGACACCGGGACTTCTCTGTGTAAGTGAACCCTCGGGGCCTGTCAAGTCGCCGCGATCCGAGCCGGGATCGCCCGGCGCTGATTGGGCGCGGCCCAGGCTGCGGCGAGGGTCACGGAACAGCCCGATATTCAAGGAATTTTTTGACAGCATGCTGATCCGCCGATACAATTCGCGGCCTATGTCAAGACGGCAAGATCGGCTGCCGGTACAGGTCGACCCCTACCGCCTGGCCGAACAGGGCCGGGAATATGATGGGGAGTTGCCCCTGCGCCAGATGAAGCGTCTGTTGCCTCTGTTGGCCACAGAAAGCGGTGCAGCGGCGGTCAGCCTGCGTTTCGGGGTGGATGAGATGGGCGTGCATTATTTGCAGGGCACCATCCAGGTCGATCTCAGCGTACCGTGCCAACGCTGTCTTGAAGCCATGAGCTGTCCGGTCGACATTGACCTGGCGCTCGCGTTTGTAGGTTCCACGGCCGAGGCGGATCGCCTGCCGGGGGGCTATGAACCCTTTATAGTAGAATCGGTGCCCGTGGTGCTGGCGGATATCATCGAGGATGAATTGCTCCTCGCCCTGCCACAGATACCGATGCATGAATTACAGGAATGTCCGGCCCGGGACTATGTGGCGCCGGAGGAAGAACAGGACAAGGCCGGTCAGGACAACCCGTTTCAGGTTCTGGCCGATTTGAAAACACCGGATAAAGGTTAAACGAGGTAATCCAGATGGCTGTTCAGCAGAACAAAAAATCCCCGTCCCGGCGTGGCATGCGTCGTTCCCACGATGCATTGACCGGCGCCGCACTGTCGATCGAACCGACCACGGGGGAAACCCACCTGCGTCACCATGTCAGCCCGGACGGCTACTACCGTGGCCGCAAGGTTGTCGACAAAGGCGAATAACGCGCCATTGCGCGGGTGCCTGCCCCTGGCAGGCGGTTATAGCATGACACGATAACAACAGGGATACGGGACATGGACTTTCCATGTCCCGTCTTTGCTTGGAACGCTGAAATTTTCGAATCGACAGCCTGATGACCGACACTTCGATCACAATTGCACTGGACTGCATGGGCGGTGACCACGGCCCCGATGTCGTTGTGCCGGCGGCGTTCAAGGCACTTTCCCGACACCCGCAAATGCAGCTGATTCTGGTGGGTCAGGAACCGGTGATCGAAAAAGCGATTGCGGCGCAAAAGAAAACCAGCGATCGACTGACTATCCAGCATGCCACCGAAGTGGTGGAGATGGATGAGCTGCCTTCCCAGGCCCTGCGCGGTAAAAAAGATTCCTCCATGCGCGTGGCCATCAACCTGGTCAAGGAAGGCCGGGCGCAGGCGTGCGTCAGTGCCGGTAATACCGGTGCCCTGATGGCCACCGCCCGGTTTGTACTGAAGATGCTGCCCGGCATCGATCGTCCCGCCATTTGCACCACCTTGCCGACCATCGAAGGTCATACCCATGTGCTCGATCTGGGCGCCAATGTCGACTCCGATGCGCAAACGCTGGTCGAGTTCGCGGTAATGGGTTCGGCATTGACCGCCGCGGTGGATAACAAATCGGAACCGACCATTGGCCTGCTCAATATCGGCGAGGAAGAGATCAAGGGTAACGAGCGGGTCAAGGAAGCGGCACGTTTGCTGGCCAAGAGCAATCTCAATTATATCGGTTACGTCGAAGGCGATGGCATTTTCAAAGGCGCCGCCGATGTGATCGTGTGTGACGGTTTTGTGGGTAACGTCATGCTCAAAACCACCGAGGGTGTGGCCAAGATGATCAGTTATTATATGAAGCAGGAGTTCAGGCGCAATCCGCTGACCCTGCTGGCGGGCCTGATCGCCATGCCGGTCCTCAAAGCCTTCAAAAAGCGTATCGATCCTCGTGAATATAACGGCGCCAGCCTGCTGGGGCTGCAGGGCATCGTGATTAAAAGTCACGGCAGTGCCGATTCCTATTCTTTTGCCACCGCCATCTCCGAGGCGGTGCTGGAAGTGAACAAGAATGTCCCGGCCCGGATCACCCGGGTATTGGAGAGCCAGTTGGCAGAGAGGCAGGCAAGTTGATCTATTCACGCATAACAGGGACCGGCAGTTACCTGCCCAAAAAGATTCTGACCAATCAGGATCTGGAAAAGATGGTGGAAACCTCGGACGAATGGATTATCGATCGTACCGGGATCCGGGAACGCCATATCGTGGAGGACGAGACTACCTGCGATCTCGCCGAACAGGCGTCACGGCGTGCGATTAAAGCCGCCGCCCTGGAGCCGGCCGACATCGATATGATCATCGTCGCCACTACCACGCCCGATCGGGTCTTTCCCAGCACCGCCTGCCTGTTGCAGCAACGACTGGATATTCACGGCTGCCCGGCATTCGATATCCAGGCGGTCTGCACCGGTTTCGTTTATGCCCTGAGTGTTGCCGATCTCTATATTAAATCCGGTGCGGTCAAAAATGCGCTGGTGGTAGGCGCCGAAACGCTTTCCAATATTATTGACTGGAGCGATCGCAGTACCTGTGTGCTGTTCGGTGACGGCGCCGGCGCAGTCGTCCTCTCCGCCAGTGATGAACCGGGCGTGCATTCCACCCACATTCATGCCGACGGCCAGTACAAGGAACTGTTGACCGTACCCGCCGGGATCGCAGAACATCCGCAGCAGTTCAAGGACGGCAGTGCCCGGATTGTGATGAAAGGCAACGAAGTCTTCAAGGTGGCGGTCAATACGCTGGGTCGTATCGTCGATGAAACCCTGGCGGCCAACAACATGGACAAGTCCATGATCGACTGGCTGGTGCCGCATCAAGCCAACATTCGCATCATCGCCGCCACCGCGCGCAAACTGGATATGTCGATGGATAACGTCGTCGTCACCGTCGGCGAACACGGCAACACCTCGGCCGCCTCCATCCCGCTGGCCTTCGACATCGCCGTGCGCGACGGACGGATCAAGCGCGGCGAGCTGATCATGCTGGAAGCCTTTGGCGGCGGCTTCACCTGGGGCTCGGCGTTGCTCACATTCTAGATTGGTGGAAGGAACGCGAAGGACGCTAAGACGCCAAGAACGCAAAGTAAAATAATATAAATTTTGTTATGTACAGTTCACTAACCGGTATCTCAAGCATCGAAGCTTTTGTGCAATGAATAATAAATCCTTTGCGACCTTTGCGTCTTTGCGTTCTTTGCGTTATTCCCAGAATTTCATGAAAAGAGGTTATTAATGACACTGGCGTTTGTTTTTCCCGGGCAGGGTTCACAGTCACAAGGCATGTTAAAGGATCTGGCCGCGGCATATCCGCAGGTCGGCGAGACTTTCGCGCAGGCGTCGGAGAAGCTCGGATACGATCTGTGGCAGGTCGTGCAGGACGGGCCGGCCGAGGATTTAAACCGGACCGATATCACCCAGCCGGCGATGCTGGCGGCGGGGGTGGCCACCTGGCGGGTCTGGCAGGAGAAGGGCGGGGCGATGCCGGCGGTGATGGCCGGGCACAGTCTGGGTGAATACAGCGCGCTGGTGTGTGCCGGCAGTCTGGATTTTGCCGAGGCGATCGGCCTGGTGGCCGAACGCGGATGCCTGATGCAGGCCGCCGTGCCGGCCGGGGAAGGCGCCATGGCAGCAATCCTGGGGCTGGATGATGACGCCGTGCGCCAG
Organism: Thiohalophilus sp.; assembly: GCF_034521165.1. NCBI lineage: Bacteria > Pseudomonadati > Pseudomonadota > Gammaproteobacteria > Thiohalomonadales > Thiohalophilaceae > Thiohalophilus > Thiohalophilus sp. The sequence goes on along the minus strand of NZ_JAXHMV010000014.1, from coordinate 61,954 downwards.
GCCTGTGAGGCCGCGGCCGACGGCGAGGTACTGGCGCCGGTCAACTTCAATTCGCCCGGCCAGGTGGTCGCCGCGGGAAACAAGAGCGCGGTCGAGCGCCTGGTCAACGTGGCAAAAGAACGTGGCGCCAAGCGCGCCCTGGTGCTGCCGGTCAGCGTGCCGTCCCACTGCAGCCTGATGCAGCCGGCCGCCGACAAGCTGGCCTCCGTGCTGGAGCAGATCGAGATCAAGGCACCGCAGGTCCCGGTGATCAACAATGTGGATGTCGCCGCCCCCACCGATCCGGCCGCCATTCGCGACGCCCTGGTACGCCAGCTTTATAACCCGGTGCGCTGGGTGGAGACGATCCAGAAAATGGCCGCCGACGGCGTGGACCGCCTGATCGAATGCGGCCCCGGCAAGGTGCTGGTCGGTCTGAATAAACGGATAGATAAAAATATGCTCGCTGAAGCTATGTTTGATTCAGCTTCAATTGAAGCTGCGCTTCAAACAGGGGGCGAGTAGCGAGATACGAGGTTGTAGGAGCGGCTCTGCCGCGATTCTGGACTATCGCGGCAGAGCCGCTCCTACAACCAGACACGAATTAAAAGATTAACCACCAGGGCACCAAGACACGAAGATTGAGTATTAATATTGTTACCTTGGTGTCTTAGTGTCTTGGTGGTGAAAAGGTTTATATTCAGCCACTGACCAACAGGGGAAAGTGATGACATTGGAAAACGAAATTGCGTTTGTCTCCGGCGCCAGCCGCGGTATCGGTCAGGCGATCGCACTGGAGCTGGGACGTCAGGGCGCCAGCGTGGTTGGCACGGCGACCTCCGACGGCGGTGCGGAGAAGATCACCGCTTATTTAAAAGAGGCCGGGATCGACGGCATGGGCGTGATGATGGATGTCACCGACACCGCCAGTATCGATGCCGCCCTTAAACAGGTGGAAGAAAGCTATGGCGCCCCGAGCATTCTGATCAATAACGCCGGTATCACCCGCGATAACCTGTTGATGCGCATGAAAGACGCGGAGTGGGAAGATATTATCAACACCAACCTGAATTCCATTTTCCGTCTGACCAAGGCCTGCCTGCGGCCCATGAGCAAGGCCAAAAAGGGCCGGATCATCAGCATCGCCTCGGTGGTGGGGGTCTCCGGCAATGCCGGGCAGACCAACTATGCCGCGGCCAAGGCGGGGGTCATCGGGTTCAGCAAGTCGCTGGCCCGGGAAGTGGGCTCGCGCGGCATCACCGTCAACGTGGTGGCACCCGGCTTCATCGACACCGACATGACCCGGGCCCTGCCCGAGGCGCAGCGTGAGGCGCTGCTGGGGCAGATCCCGCTGGCCCGTCTCGGCGATCCGGCGGAAATCGCCCAGGCCGTGGCCTTCCTGGCCTCGCCCGGCGCGGGCTACATCACCGGCGAGACGCTGCATGTCAATGGCGGGATGTATATGGCATAACGCCTGTAAGTTCATGAATTTAAAAGAGTAAAATGAGCGCCAAAGTGCGGTGTGTTTAACGTTCTGGAATGTGGCATATTGACCCTGATTTCACTACAATAGCGGCCGCACACAGCGCTCAGGGCTGAAAGTTTCAAACATCAAGAGGATCAAAACACATGAGCAGTGTTGAAGAACGTGTAGAAAAAATCGTCGTCGAACAGTTGGGCGTAAAAGCGGACGAGGTGACCAAGGAAGCCTCTTTCGTTGACGATCTGGGCGCAGATTCACTGGATACCGTGGAACTGGTGATGGCTCTGGAAGAAGAGTTCGAAACCGAAATTCCGGATGAAGATGCCGAAAAGATTACCACCGTTCAGCAGGCTATCGATTACATTAACAACAACGTTAAGTAATCGACCTGCTAAGCGTTTTTGCGGGCCGCACCACGTTAAACTGTGAGTGCGGCCTTTTGCTTATTCTGTTTCGCCACTTGTAGCGACAACTGGTAAGAGGACTCAGCGTGTCAAAGCGTCGTGTTGTTGTTACCGGCATGGGGATGCTGTCTCCGGTCGGCAATAACGTCAAAACAGCCTGGGAAAATATTCTGGCCGGCAACAGCGGCATTGGCCCCATCGAGCATTTCGATGTCTCCGATTTCGCCGTCCGCTTTGGTGGCTCGGTGCGGGATTTTGATGTCACCAGCGTGATGTCCAGCAAGGACGCGCGCAAGATGGATACCTTCATCCATTACGGCATCGCCGCCGCTATCGAGGCGATCGAGGACAGCGGGCTGGAAGTCACCGAGAGCAATGCCGAACGTATGGGCGTGGCGATCGGTTCGGGCATCGGCGGTCTGGGCACCATCGAAAAAAATTACGAGGCGTTTGAGAAGGGCGGACCGCGCAAGTTTTCGCCGTTTCTGATTCCTGCCACGATCATCAACATGATCTCCGGTAACCTGTCGATCCGTTACGGCTTCAAGGGTCCGAATATCGCGCTGGTTACCGCCTGTGCGACGGCGACCCACAGTATCGGTGACGCGGCCCGCCTGATCGAATACGGCGATGCCGATGTGATGATCGCCGGCGGTGCCGAGATGGCCACCACCCCCTCCGGACTGGGTGGCTTTGCCGCCGCCCGCGCCCTGTCCACGCGCAACGACGATCCGCAAACCGCCAGCCGTCCCTGGGATCAGGAGCGCGATGGTTTCGTATTAAGCGATGGTGCCGGTGTGGTCATCCTGGAAGAATACGAGCAGGCCAAAGCCCGTGATGCGACGATTTATGCGGAAGTGACCGGTTATGGTATGAGCGGCGATGCCTATCACATGACTTCGCCGTCGGAAGGCGGTGAGGGCGCGGCCCGCTGCATGAATGCGGCATTGAAAAATGCCGGCATCAATCCCGAGCAGGTCAACTACATCAATGCCCACGGTACCTCGACCCCGGCCGGCGATGCCGCCGAAGTCGCCGCCGCCAAGCGCACCTTTGGCGATCACGCCTACAAGCTGGCAATGAGTTCGACCAAATCCATGACCGGTCATCTGCTGGGCGCGGCCGGCGGCATCGAGGCGATCTTTACCTGCCTGGCGATTCGCGATCAGGTGGCCCCGCCGACGATCAACATTTTCAATCCGAGCGAAGACTGCGATCTCGACTTCGTCCCCGGCGAAGCCCGGCAGATGAAAATCGACACCGCACTGTCCAACTCGTTCGGCTTCGGCGGTACCAACGGCACCCTGGTCTTCCGCAAACCGGAATAGGTTCTCAGTCAAAAACTGAAAAAGAGATTCACCACCAAGACACGAAGACACGAAGTAACAATAAAAAAGTTTGCCACGGAAAGGACAGTGATTTAATCGCTAAAACAAAAAACGTGCAGTTGATTTTGCATGTTTTGTTTCCGGAATAATATTCCTTTGTGTCTTGGCGTCTTGGTGGTAATTCTTTTATTTTGAGAATTAAACACATGCCAAGCACAGTATCCCAACCGGTCGACCTGCTGGCATTACACCGCCTGAACCCCGAACGTTACCCCTTTTTGTTGCAAAGCGCCGTGGTGGCCGAACCGCGACCGGCGACGGCGCGCTACGATATTCTGTTTGCGTTTCCCGGCGACAGCTACGCCCTGTGGGCGGACAATCGCATTACCCGTAACGGGGAAGCGTATGGCGACGGCGATTTTCTGACCTTGCTGGATCGGCTCTGGCGTGAGGAACAAACCGATACCGATATATCACCTGATCTGCCCTTTACCGGCGGCTGGTTTGTTTATCTGGGTTATGAGGTGGCCGCCCAGATCGAGCCGCGACTGGATCTGCCAAAGGATGATGAGCAACCCGTGGCCGTACTGACACGGATTCCGGCGGCAGTGATCCACGATCATCAGACAGGCCAGACCAGCCTGGTGGCCGAGCCCGCACAGAAATCGATACTGGCACGGATTGAGCAGGACATTGCCCGTACGGCCGAGAAGACCCGCGACCGCCTGCCGACGCAACAGATCAACATGGACGCCGATGATCCGCAGCATTATCTGCGCGGCGTCGAGCGGGTCAAGCATTACATCGTCGAAGGGGATGTGTTTCAGGTGAATCTGTCGCGTGGCTGGCAGGGTGAGGTGAAACCGGCACCGGCCGACGCGGATCTCTATCAACAATTGTGTCAAACCAATCCCGCGCCGTTCGCCGCGCTGGCACAACTGCCGGGCCTGAACGTGATCAGCTCCTCGCCTGAACGACTGGTGAAAATCTCGGGCGGGCGTATCGAAACCCGGCCGATTGCGGGAACGCGCCCACGGGGCCGGGAACAACACGGCGATACGGCCAATCTGCAGGAACTGATCGGCCATCCCAAAGAGCGCGCCGAACATATCATGCTGATCGATCTGGAACGCAACGATCTCGGGCGGGTCTGTGAGCCGGGCAGTGTCGAAGTCGATGAGCTGATGGGACTGGAGACCTATGCGCACGTCCATCATATTGTTTCCAATGTCACGGGCCGGTTGCGCAAGGACGTGACACCCGGCGAGGCCATCCGTGCGGTGTTTCCCGGTGGGACGATTACCGGTTGTCCCAAGGAGCGCTGTATGGCGATCATCGCCGAACTCGAACAGGTCCCGCGCGGCGCCTATACCGGTTCCCTGGGGTATCTGAATCACAACGGCGATCTCGATCTGAATATTCTGATCCGCACCATCACCCAGCAGGGCGAACACCTCGCCTTGCGCGCCGGCGCCGGGCTGGTGTTCGATTCGATCGGTGAAAACGAACTGCAGGAAACCGAACACAAGGCGCGCGGTATGTTGCTGGCACTGGGCGCCGTAAGCTGATGCTGGGCTGTCGGATCAACGGCCTCGACAGCCGGCAACTGGAGATCACCGATCGCGCCTGCCAGTACGGCGACGGCCTGTTTGAAACCCTGGCGGTACGTAACGGCAAGGTGGAATTTCTCGAGGCGCATCTGCAACGACTGGCGCAGGGGGCGCAACGACTGGGCATCCCGCTGCCCGATGGCGCCCGGTGGCGGGCCGATATCCGGGAACTGCTGGTCGGGCGCCAGCAGGCCGTGCTGAAACTGATGCTCACGCGCGGCCCGGGCGGACGGGGTTATCGGGCCCCGGCCCAACCGGCCGCGAACCGGATCGTCATGCTCCATCCCTGGCCGGTGCACCCGATCGAATATACCGAACAGGGCGTACGGCTGCGTTTTTGCCGCACCCGCCTGGCCGTGCAACCGCAACTGGCGGGGATCAAACACCTCAACCGGCTGGAACAGATCCTGGCGCGCCGCGAGTGGGAGGATGAAACAATCCAGGAAGGGCTGATGCTGGATACCCGGGACCGGGTGATCGAGGGCACCATGAGCAATCTTTTCTGGTTAAAGGATGACACATTGCATACCCCGGACTTATCAGCCTGCGGTGTTCAGGGTATTATGCGTCAACAGATCATCGATCTGGCCCCGACACTGGGCCTGGAGGTGCAGGTCGATGACACGACCCGCCAGGCGCTGGACGAGGCGGATGGTCTGTTTTTAACCAACAGCGTCATCGGCCTGTGGCCGGTGCGACAACTGGAAGAGCGGTGGCTTGATCCCGTCCCGCGGATCAAACAGCTTCAGGATAAACTCGACGCAGTACGATGGCAGCATGCGGAATCTGATTTTTAGGCTATTGGCCGCTGGCATAGTGAGCGCGGCCCTGGTTGCTGGCGCGTTCTGGATAGATTATCGCGATTATCTGTCCTCACCCCTGTCCCTGCCCGATGAGGCGCCACTGACCTTCGAGATCAAAGCAGGCTCCAGCCTGAAACGTGTGGTGGATAACCTGGCCGAACAGGCGGTTATCGAAAAGCCCCGTTACATCCTGCTCAACGCCCGCCTCACCGGTAAAGGCACCCAGATCCATACGGGCGAGTATCGACTTGAACCCGGGATGACGGTTCAGGATTTTCTGGACCTGCTGTATCAGGGAAAAGTCATTCAATATTCCCTGACCCTGATCGAGGGGTGGAATTTTAAACAGATGATGGCCGCGATTCACACCACGCCGCAGCTGGAACAAAAAACCCTGGGACTGTCGGACGCAGCGATCATGCAGGCGATCGGTCACGGCGATGAACACCCGGAAGGTCGCTTCATGCCGGATACCTACCGCTTCACCCGCGGAATGAGCGATGTGGCGATTCTCAAGCAGGCCTACAACGCCATGGCTGACTACCTGGAAGAACAATGGCCGCAACGGGCCGTCGGACTGCCCTATGAGACAGCGTATGAAGCGCTGATTATGGCCTCGATCGTGGAAAAGGAAACCGGCGTCCCCGAAGAGCGGGATACCATCGCCGGCGTGTTCGTCAACCGGCTGGAAAAACGCATGCGTTTGCAGACCGATCCCACGGTCATCTATGGCATGGGCGACGATTATGATGGCAATATCCGACGTCGCGATCTGCGCAACGACACACCCTATAACACCTATACCCGTGGCGGACTGCCGCCGACCCCCATCGCCATGCCGGGGCGCGAGGCGATTCATGCCGCGCTGCATCCTGATGAGACGGAGTATCTCTATTTCGTTTCCCGCGGTGACGGCAGTCACTATTTTTCCAAAACCCTGAAAGAACATAACCAGGCCGTGATCCAATACCAGCTCAAGGGCCGCAAACGTTCCTTCTCTTCCTATAAAAATAACGAGGACGATAATCAATGAGCGGTTATTTCATTACCGTCGAAGGCGGGGAGGGCGCCGGTAAAAGCAGCAACCTGGGTTTTATCGAAGCCTGGCTGCGCGAGGCCGGCAAGCAGGTGGTGATGACCCGCGAGCCGGGTGGCACCGTGCTGGGCGAGCGCATTCGTGAACTGTTACTGGATGCCAGTCAAAATTCGATGAGCGTGGATGCCGAGCTGCTGCTGATGTTCGCGGCCCGGGCCCAGCATCTTGAGCAGGTGATCAAACCGGCGCTGGCGGAAGGTCAATGGGTGGTGTGTGACCGGTTCACCGATGCCACCTACGCCTACCAGGGCGGCGGGCGCGGCGTTGATTTTCAGCGTATTGCCCAGCTCGAACAATGGGTGCAAAGCAATCTGCGCCCGGACCTGACCCTGCTGCTGGACATGCCGGTACAGCAGGGGCTGCAACGGGCCGGTCAGCGCAGCACGCCGGATCGGTTTGAACGGGAACAACAACACTTTTTCGAGCGGGTGCGCGAAACCTACCTGATCCGCGCCCGCCAGGAACCCGCCCGGTTTCGGGTGATCGATGCGGCCCCGGCACTGGAACAGGTACAGCAACAGATTGCCGCGGTATTATCGGTTCTGCTATGACGATCCCGGTCAGTCAATGGCATGTCAACGCCTGGCAGCAGCTGCAGGCGGGCCGCCGGCAGCAGCGCCTCCCCCATGCGCTGCTTGTCAGCGGCGAGGCGGGGATCGGCAAGGCGGCATTCGCCGACCGGCTGGCCGCCTCGCTATTGTGTGAGCAACCGCGCGAGGACGGCCAGGCCTGCGGGACGTGTCCCGCCTGCCAGCGGCTCGCGGCCCAGACCCACCCGGATCGGCTGCGGCTGGAACCGGAGGAACCGGGCAAGCCAATCAAGGTCGACATGGTTCGCCAGCTTATCCAGCATCTCTCCCTGACCGGCCACTATGGCGGCTACCGGGTGGTCACCGTGGAACCGGCCGAGATGATGAACACCAACGCCGCCAACGCTTTCCTCAAGACCCTGGAAGAGCCGCCCGCCAGCACGCTGCTGATCCTGATTACGGCCTCACCGGCCCGGCTGCCGGCCACCATCCGCAGCCGTTGCCAGCCAATGCGGCTGACCAGCCCCGATCCGCAAACCGCCCTGGCGTGGCTGCAACAGGAAGCCCCCGACAGCGCACCGCAGGAGGCCGAGCTGGCCCTGCGGCTCGCCGCCGGCGCACCACGGCTCGCGGCGCACTATTTGCGTGAAGGCTGGCTGGAAGTGCGCCAGCAGCTGATCGAGGCGCTGATCGGCTGCGCACACGGTCGTACCGATCCGCTGGCCGCCGCGGCCACGGCACAGGAAGCACTCAAGCTGGATCGCCAGTTGCCGATACACTGGATGTATCACTGGGTTGCCGATTTGATCCGGCTGGCCTATGATGAGAACAATATTAAAAACAACGACATGACAGGGGAGTTGCAGGCACTTCCCACCCCGGTGGAATACAGCGCTCTGCATCACTTGCTGGACAAACTGCAACAGGCCCGGCGTCTGACCGAAACGACCATCAACCCGCAGTTGCTGTGGGAAGATCTGATGATCGACTGGGCTGGCTTATTCAGCGCCCGGCGCGTCTGAACAGGACACACGAACGAGGAATTCTATGGTTGCGGCACCTCCCAAAGCCCCCGGCGGCGGACGACAGGGCATACTCTCGTTGACCATCAAGGACAAGAGCGCACTCTATGCCGCCTACATGCCGTTCGTAAAAAACGGCGGCCTGTTCATTCCCACCAACAAGAGTTACAACCTCGGCGACGAGGTGTTCATGCTGCTGACCCTGATGGAAGAGAAAGAAAAACTGCCCGTGGCCGGCAAGATCGTCTGGATCACCCCCAAAGGTTCACAGGGCAACCGCGCCGCCGGCATCGGCGTGCAATTCAGCGAACAGGACGGCGGCAACGCCCGCACCAAGATCGAAACCTACCTGGCCGGCGCCCTCAAATCCGATCGTCAGACCCACACTATGTAAAGAACAGGGCCGAGGTACGAGTGACGAGGGCCGAGTAAAAGAGCGGTTTTGTTTTCCTCGTTACTCGTCCCTCGTACCTCGTCACTATTCTGTAGTATCATGCTCGGCCAAATTCATCGGAAATTGTAAGCTAATATGTACCTGGTCGATTCCCATTGCCATCTCGATCGCCTGGATCTGGAACCGTTCGACGGCCAGCTGGAAGGCGCGCTGCAAAATGCCCGCGAGCACGGGGTAGAGCATATGCTGTGTGTCTGCATCAACATGGAAAACCGCACCGACGTACTGGATGTGGCCCGCCAGCACGATTTCATCTCCGCCTCGGTCGGCGTGCATCCCAATGAGGATGAAGGCCACGATCCGGATGTTGATGAACTGGTCAAACTTGCTGAAGACGAAAACATCGTCGCCATCGGCGAAACCGGCCTGGACTATTTTCGCAGCGAAGGCGATCTGGAATGGCAGCGCGATCGCTTCCGTCGCCACATTGCCGCCGCCAAACAGAGCGACAAGCCGCTGATCATCCACATGCGCGATGCGACCGAGGATACCCTGCGGGTTCTTAAAGAGGAGAAGGCGGACGAGATCGGCGGCGTCATGCACTGTTTTGTCGAGGACTGGGAGACCGCCAAAAAGGCGCTGGATCTCAACTTCTATATCTCCTTCTCCGGCATCGTCACCTTCAAAAGCGCCCGGGAACTGCAGGAAGTCGCCAAAAACGTCCCGGCTGATCGCTACCTGGTTGAAACCGATTCCCCCTATCTCGCCCCGGTTCCCTACCGCGGCAAAAGCAATCAACCGGCCTGGACCCGCCATGTGGCCGAGTTTATTTCGGGATTGCGCGAGACACAAGTCGAGACGATTGCAGAACAAACCACCAACAACTATTTCGAGCTGTTTAAACATGACAAAAAATAAATTTGAAGTTGCTGAAAGCGAAATTCACGGCAAGGGCCTGTTTGCCACCGCGCCGATCAAGAAGGGCGAGTTTCTGGGTAATCTCAAGACCCGTGCGGCCAAAAAAGACGGACCCTATGTGCTGTGGTGCGACGATGGCAAGGGACGTGAGGTGATCTGTGATTTTCGGTTTATCAATCACTCGCGCAAGGCCAATGTCGCTTATTACGACGATCTCACCGTGATGGCACTCAAAAATATCAAGCCTGGCGAGGAGCTGGTGCACAATTATGGGGATGAGTGGGAAGAGTAAACGTGGGGGGTGCCGGATACCGCTTCGCTTTATCCGGCCTATATTTATTGTTGACCGGCCGGTTTACGGGCGATTGGTGCTATCTAGTCTGACTACGGATTGTTGTATCCATTGTCTGAGGCTTTCAAAATCTGCCTGCCGATTTTCCAACCGGCCAACGATGTAACTATAGGCCTCATCTGGTTTAACCTGAAATTTCCAGCCATTTAATCGCAAGAAGATATCTGTCGCAAAAAAGGCGATTCTTTTGTTTCCATCGACAAACGGATGGTTCATCAGCAGGGATTCAAATAACGCGGCTGCCATTTCGATCAGATCCTGGTAGTAGCCGGTTCGGGGACGGAACAGGGCGCTCTCTAACAAGCCCATATCACGTATCCCGTCGGGGCCTCCAAAATGGCGAATCAGCCGGTTGTGTATTTCCAGCACTTCATCAAGTGTTAAAAACTGAATCGGTTCATTTGGCAAGTAACTTGCCTAATTCTTCGTTTTCTCTGATGGAATCAGAAAGATGTTCGAGGACGATCGGACGGACGCGATGTTTGCGTACATAATCCTCAATCGCTTCGGTCAGGACGCCGGAAATGCTTTTGTGCGATTCCTGTGCCAGTTCCCGCAGCTCTTTCCAAGTGGCGTCATCGACTTTGGAACTGATTTTGATATTTGCCATAATTAAACTTTAGTATGGCGGACCTGATAAGTCAAGATATGTCATGACATCTGTGTTTCCTAGTAAAATCAATGTTATAGTTAATTTGGAACACTATCCACCGGACCCCTGATGAGCGAACTCGGTTCAATCCTGCTGTATACCGCCCTGGCCGGGGCCTGTATTCCGCTGGGCGGGTTTCTGGCCAAAATCGAGCGTATCCGTCCTAACTGGGTTGAGAACGAGTTTCGTCATTTCGTCATCGCCTTCGGTGGCGGAGTATTGCTATCGGCCGTTGCGCTGGTGTTGATTCCCGAGGGGATCGGCCATCTGGATAACAGGGCAGGGCTGATCGCGCTGATTGTACTGGCCGGCGGGGTCACTTTTTTCGTGGTCGAGAAGGTTCTGGCAAAGCACAAGTCGGAGGTGCCCCAGCTCAATGCCATGTTGCTCGACTATCTGCCCGAGTCGATGGCACTGGGCGGGATCTTCGCTGTGGGTTCGGGCTCGGGACCGTTACTGGCTCTGTTGATCGGGTTGCAGAATATCCCCGAGGGATTCAACGCCTACCGTGAACTCAAGGCAGCGGAGAATTTCCACCACAAGCGCACGCTGACGTTCATGTCCCTGTTGACCCTGCTGGGCCCGGTGTTCGGTTTGCTCGGCTGGGTCTTCTTGACCGATTATCCAATGCTACTCGGCGGCATCATGCTGTTTGCCGCAGGTGGTATCCTGTATTTGATCTTCCAGGATATCGCACCGCAATCGCGGCTCAATCGTCACTGGGCCCCACCGCTGGGGGCAGTAATCGGCTTCAGTGTGGCCTTGCTGGGCAAATTACTTCTCACCGGCGCATGAAAATTATTTAGCCACCCATTTATCGCCCTGTTTGTGATATTTCTTTTTGACTGCGCTCCAGGCGACCTTGTGGGCGGTGGCTTCGCGATCGTCTTGCCCGGAATATTCCTCCCAGGCGTGGTTGAAGGCTTCTTTGTAGATCTGCTGGGCCTCGGTGGGCAGGTGATTGCGCACGGAATCGGGGAGTTGATCAATACGGTCGTAGGGCATAGTAATAGTTCTCAGTACTTAGTTCTCAGTTCTCAGTTCTTAGTTCTCAGTTCTTAGTTCTGCCTCTCTGTACTAAGTACCAAGGACTAAGAACTCAACATCTGTTCAAGGATGTGTCACGTAGGCTATCGCCAACGTGACCTACGACTAAGAACTAAGTACTAAGAACTCAGTACTCAGTACTCAGTACTCAGCCCTATCATCCACCGGGCGCGGTTTGCCCTGTTCGTCGATGGCGACGTAGGTGATCTCCGCCTCGGCGACGCGGTCGCATTCGTCGGTGCCGCGGCTGCGTTCGGCGAAGCCTTCGATCATAACCCGGATGGAGGTGTTGCCGACGTGAATCACCCGCGCATAGAGGCTGATCAAGTCACCGACGTAGACCGGGTTGATAAAGCGGAATTCGTTGACGGCGATGGTGACGATGCGACCCCGGGCCCGGCGATAGGCGGCGATGCTGCCGGCGATGTCGACCTGGGACATGAGCCAGCCGCCGAAGATGTCGCCCGAGGCGTTGGTGTCGGCCGGCATGGCCATGACCCGGATCTGGGGTTCCTCGCCCTGGGGCAGTTTGTCGGAATGCAGGCTCTGGCTCATCAGTGTCCCTTGTAGAAGCGGGCGATGTCATCGGCGAATTGTTCCATCAGCTCGTTGCGCTTGAGCTTGAGGGTCGGCGTAATCAGGCCATCGTCAATGGTCCAGGGTTCCAGTGTCGCCTTGACGCAATAAATATTCGCATAGCCGGGAAAGTCGTGCAGCTGGTGATTGATCTTGTCCAGCAGCGTTTTGATCACCGCGTCATTCTTGAGGCTGGCACTGTCGTCGGGATCGAGGTTGTGTTCCCGGGCCAGTTGCTGCCAGCCGTCGGGATTGAGGACGGTGATGCAGCTTAAAAACGGTTTGCCTTCGCCGATGACCATGGCCTGATCGAAGAGCGAATCGTTGGCGATGGCCATTTCGATATCGGCCGGCGGGACTTTCTCGCCATTGGCCATGACGATGATGTCCTTGATGCGCCCGGTGATATAGACAAACCCGTTATCGATACGGGCGACATCGCCGGTATGCAGCCAGCCATCGGTATCGATTATCTCGCGGGTGGCCTGCTCATTGTTCCAGTAACCTTTCATGATGCCGGGACTGCGTACCAGCAATTCGTCATTGTCGCCCAGTCTGACTTCCACATCGTCGAGCACGGTACCGACACTGGCAGGATCGTTATTGTCTCGGTGGTTGACGGTAGCCACCGGGCTCAGTTCGGTCATGCCATAACCCTGCAGCAAGGGCAGCCCCAGACCGATGAAGGTTCTGGCGACTTCGGTGGGCAGCGGGGCACCGCCACAGACAGCAATGCGCAGGCGGCCGCCGAGTTTTTGCATGATCTTTTTCGCTACCAGCGCCCTGAACACGGGCCAGAGCAGTTGCCCCGGACGCCAGTGATCGCGCCCCTGCTGGTGTTCGAACATTTGCCAGCCGGTGGCGACGGCACCAAAGAACAATTTGCGGGCGAGGGTAGACTTCGCTTCCAGTTGCGCCTTGATCTTGTTGTTGACCCGCTCATAAATGCGTGGGACCGAGATCAGAATGGTCGGGCGGATGCTCAGCAGATCCTCGGCCAGCTGGTCGATGGACCGCGCATAGGCCACGGTGGAGCCGGCGACCATGGGCAAATAATAGCCCGCCGTGCGCTCGAACATGTGCGACAGGGGCAGGAAGGAAAGGTACATGTCATCATTAAAAAAACGCTCGCAACGGGCACAGGCACAGGCGTTCCAGAGGATGTTCTCGTGGCTCAGCATCACGCCCTTGGGTTTGCCGGTGGTCCCCGAGGTATAGACAACAGAGGCCAGGTCCCCGGGTTTGATTTTGGCCGGGACAGGATTGTCTTGCTCTACGTCGGTCCATTGCGAGACGGAGGTGAGACGCGCTTCGCCCTGATTGCCAAGATCCCGCAGGCTGATAAACCGTTGTACCGTATCGAGGCGATCCATCACACCCTGCAGTATTTGCCAGTGTTCCTCGCCTTCGAACAGCAGGCATTTCACATCGGCATCGTCGATAATATAGGCGATGTTGTCCGGGCGATCGTTGGTATACAGCGGCACGACCACCAGGCCCAGGCCGAGCGCGGCCTGTTCGAACTTGACCCATTCGGGGCAGTTGTGCAGGATCAGTCCGACCCGCGCACCGGGCTCCAGGTTCTCCCGGGCTAGTGCCGCCTGCCAGCAGGTCACTTCATCGGCCATCTGCTGCCAGCTGATATCCTCCCACTGCCCGCTATCATGGTTGTAGTGACGATAGGCAATGCGTTGCGGACTGCGGCTCACCCGTTCCTGAAACAGGCCATGCAGATTGCCCGCGTCTTGCTGGCGGATCAGGTCGCTTGGTTCATTCATGCGCTGTTCCTGTCGGTCAATCAGTGCAGTTGAGACCAGCCACTGTCGGGGGTGAAGCGGGGGCCGTAGCGTTGTTGTAACTGGCTGAGCATTTTTTCCACCTGCTCGTAGCCGCGTGAATCCGCATAGCGCAATGGGCCGCCGCGAAACGGCGCAAAGCCGGTGCCGAAGATCACCCCGGCATCGGCCAGATCGGCATCATCGATGACGTTATCCCGCAAACAGGCGACGGCTTCGTTGATCAGACGCAGAATCATGCGATCCTGAATATCCGCCGGGGGGGTATAGCTTTTATCCGGGCGCGGTTTGACCGGTTTGCCTTTTTTGAAGGTATAAAAGCCCTGGCCGCTTTTCTTGCCCAGATTACCCTTGTCCACCAGCTTGCGCAGTTTCTCGGGCACGGTGATATCCATCGATTCGGAGAGTATCTCGGCCACTTTCAGGCAGATATCCAGCCCGACCGTGTCCGCCAGTTCGATGGGGCCCATGGGCATACCGAATTTGACCGCTTCATCGTCGATCACTTTCAACGGGATGCCTTCATCGGCCAGGGTCACCGCTTCGATCAGATAGGGCATCAACACCCGGTTGACCAGAAAGCCCGGCTTGCTGGCCACCGGCAGGGGCAGTTTGCGAATCGCCTTGGTGAAACTGCTGGCCTGGTTCACGCTCTCCTCGCTGGTCTGCTGGCCGTGGACGATTTCCACCAGTGGCATTTTGGCCACCGGATTGAAAAAGTGCAGCCCGATCAGCCGCTCGGGTTTGTTCAGCGCCGTGGCCAGTTTTTCCAGCGGAATGCTGGAAGTGTTGGTGGCGATCAGGGCGTGTTCCGGCAGTTTGGGTTCGATGTCACGCAGCAGATCCTGCTTGACCTTGACGTCCTCGAAGATCGCCTCGATGACGATATCCGCGCGCTTGAGGCCGTGGCCATGGGGATCGGGGATGAGCCGATCCATCGCGCCGTTGATGGCAATGCGCGCCTTGAGTTTGTCCTTGTAGAGTTTATGCGCGGCCTTGATCACCCGGCCGATGGCCTCGGTCTTCTGATCCTGAACGGTCACCTGAAAGCCCTGCATGGCGCACCAGGCGGCAATGTCGCCGCCCATGACGCCGGCGCCGATGACATGTACCTGCCTGGGTGCGTAATCGATCTGCCGGCCGAGGGATTTCATCTGTTCCTGTAACTGGAATACCCGGATCAGATTGCGCGCGGTCTTGCCGACGATCAGCCGGGCGACGGAAAGCGCTTCTTCTTTGAGCATCTGCTGGCGATCGTCGAAATGGTTCTGCCACAGATCGAGCAGGGCATAGGGCGCCGGATAATGGGCGCGGGGGGCTTTTTTCGCGACTTTTTTCGCCATGTATTTGGCCAGCCAGGGACGCAGCCATTTGTGGTTCAGCCACGGCACCCAGAAAGGCAGTTTCTGTTTGGCCGGCGGATGCAATACTGTTTGGGTCGCGGCATTGAGCAGGTGGCGTTGGGGTACCGCGTGCTGGATCAGTTTGAGGCGTTTGGCGGCACGGGCGGACAGGGTGCGACCGGTGAGCATCAGATCCATAGCATTCAGCGGGCCGAGGGTCTCGATGCTGCGCACGGTCCCGCCGAAGCCCGGATGAATACCGAGTTTGACTTCCGGCAGGCCGATGCGGGTGCCCGGGTCCTCATCGGCGATGCGATAGCGGCAGGCCAGGGCCAGTTCCAGCCCGCCGCCAAGACAGAAGCCGTGGATCAGTGCGACCGTCGGACACGGCAGGTGCTCCAGTTTCGTGAAAATGGTGTGGCCCCGTTCGATCACCGCCTGGGCTTCACCCTGGTCGTTGAACTCGGTGAATTCATTGACATCGGCGCCGGCGATAAAGCCGTTGGCCTTGTCGGAGAGGATCACCACGCCGCGCGGCGGCCTGCTCAGCAGTTCGCCGAGAATGGTATCCAGTTCATTGAGGACGCCGGCCGACAGGGTATTGGTGCTGCTCTGTGCCTTGTCCAGATGCAACCAGGCAATGTGATGATCATCGTGGACGACGTTCCAGTTCTTGTATTTTGTTGCAGCCATTTTTATCAATCCTGTTTGCGTTACGCGGTTTCTACCAGCATGGCGCCACCCTGGCCTCCGCCGATGCAGAGGCTGGCCATGCCGCGTTTGGCATTGTGTTGTTTCAGGACCTGCAGCAGGTGCAGCACGATACGCGCGCCGCTGGTGCCGACCGGATGGCCGAGGCTGATGCCGCCGCCGTCGATATTGAGTCGCGCCTGATCGATGCGGCCCATGGCGCCGCGCAGGCCCAGCTCGGTTTTGCAGTAGTCACTGTCTTCCCAGGCGCGCAGGCAGGCCAGTACCTGGGCGGCAAAGGCTTCGTTGATTTCCCAGTAGTCGATATCCTCGGGTTTGAGTTTGTGGCGCTGCATCAGCGGGGTCATGGCGTGCACCGGACCCAGCCCCATCTGCGCCGCATCCAGTCCGGCCCAGTTGGCATCGACAATCCGCCCGAGCACCGGCAGATCATGTTGTTTGACCGCCTTTTCGCTGGCCAGCAGCAACATGGCGGAGCCGTCGGTGACCTGGGCGCTGTTACCGGCGGTGACATTGCCGAACGGCTTGTCGAACACCGGCTTCAGCTTGCCCAGCTGTTCCACGGTGCTGTCGGCGCGGATGCCGTCGTCGTGCTCGTAGACCTTGCCACGGCTATCATACAGCGGCTCGATCTCGTCCAGCCGGCCTTCCTGCTGGGCGGCGGCCAGGCGATGATGACTGCGTACGGCAAACTCGTCCATCGCCTGGCGGCTGACGCCAAAGCGCCAGGCCAGGTTCTCGGCGGTCTGGCCCATGGAGAGGCCGACGACCGGATCCGTGAGCCCCCGCAGCAGGCCGATGACCGGCTTGAGATGTTGCAGACGCAACTGGCCGAGGGTCTTGAGCCGCTGGCCCATCGTTTTGGCGCTCATCCAGGCGCCCAGCCAGGCGACCATCTGCTCGTTCCAGAGCACCGGGGCGTGGCTCATGGCCTCGACCCCGCCGGCCAGCACCAGATCGGAACGACCGAGGGCGATGTTCTTGGCCGCACTGTCCAGCGCCTGCATACCCGAGGCGCAATTGCGTTGCACGGTCCAGGCCGGGACATGCTTGCCCAGTCCCAGACGCAGGGCGACGACCCGGGCGATATTCGCCTCGTCGGGGCCGGGCATCACACAGCCGGTGATCACCTCGTCGATGAGGCCGGGATCAAAAGCCTGGCGCAGGAGCAGGGGACGGGTACAGCCGAGCAACAGATCGGCGGCGGCAAACGGGCCCGGTTTGTTGCGGGCCTTGAGGTGCGGTGTGCGGCTGCCGTCGACGATATAGACCGGGCGCTGGCCGCTGGCGGCGCCGCGATTGCTGGCGGTCTTTTTCCGGGTGGCGGTTTTTTTTGCGGTTTTCTTCTTCACTTCTGCCATGGGGTAACCTTCGCTATTTGAGGTCGGGGCCGAAATCATCCACCTTGATCACCTCGCGGCGCGCGGCATCGGCACCACGGACGGTCTCGGCCTCCTGTTCACTGATGATAGCCTGTTTGAGCGCGGCGTGTAACAGGCCCTCCAGACCGTGATAATCGGGCTCGTAATCGGGCAACTGCTGACGAATGCGCTTTTCAATCGGCTCGGCGGCGATCACTTTGTGCAGGGCATCCTCGATCCGCTGCAGCGGTTCATCGCTGGCAGGGGGCTGATACATTCCTTCGCATAACCGTTCGCGGGCCTCGCCGGGGGTGATCAGCATATCCGCGATGCGGTGGCCGAGCTTGTCGCCGGGTTGTTTGAAGTGCTGCCCCAGGGGAAAGACCATCCCGCGCATGATCCAGGCGACCGGCCGGTTGGGCAGGTTCTGTAACAGGCCGTCGAAGGCGCGCTGAATCTCGAACAGGCTGTGCTGGCAGCACCAGTGCAGCAGGGGCTCATCGCTTTTGGGATGGCCCTGATCCTCGAAGCGTTTGAGACAGGCCGAGGCCAGATACAGCTGACTGAGGATATCGCCGAGGCGTCCGGAGAGTTTCTCCTTGCGCTTGAGATCGCCGCCCAGGGTGAGCAGGGCGATGTCGGTCATCAGGGCAAAGGCCGCGCTCATGCGGGTCAGATGCTGGTAATAGCGTCGCGTGGGGCGACGGCCACGAACCCAGATAAACCGGGCCGAGGTCAGGCCGTGGAACAGGCTGCGGAACAGGTTTTTGGTCGTAAAGCCGATGTGGCTGAACAGCGCGCGGTCGAAGTTCTCCAGGGATTGATCGGGATCCTCCATGCCCAGCGCTTCGAGCTCCTTGAAGATATAGGGATGGCTGCGGATCGCCCCCTGGCCGAAGATGATCATGGTGCGGGTCAGGATATTGGCGCCTTCGACCGTGATGCTGATCGGGGTCGACTCATAGGCGCGGCCCAGAAAATTGCGCGGTCCCAGACAAATGCCGGCGCCGCCAAGCACGTCCATGCCGTCATTGATCACCTGGCGCATGCCTTCGGTCAGGTGGTATTTGACGATCGCCGAGATGACCGACGGTTTTTCGCCCCGATCCAGGGCCACCGAGGTCAGGCCACGGGCGGCGTCCATCATATAGGTGTAGGCGCCCATGCGCGCCAGGGCTTCCTCGACGCCCTCGAAGCGGCCGATGGGCAATTTGAACTGACGGCGCACCCGCGCATAGCCGCCAACCGCATGGCTGACCAGCTTGCCCGCACCCGTGCTCAACGCCGGCAGCGAGATACCGCGCCCGTCGGAGAGACACTCCATCAACATACGCCAGCCCTGGCCGACGCGATCCTGGCCGCCGATGATCCAGTCCATGGGGATAAACACATCCTTGCCGCTGTTGGGGCCGTTCATGAACACCACGTTGAGCGGGAAGTGACGCCGGCCGATGTTCACGCCGGGCGTGTCGGTCGGGATCAACGCCAGGGTGATACCGAGATCGTCCTGATCGCCCAGCAGATGATCGGGATCGTACAGTTTGAACGCCAGCCCCAGCAGCGTGGCCACCGGGCCCAGCGTGATATAGCGCTTGTCCCAGGTGACGCGCATGCCCAGCACGTCTTTTTTGCCATCAAACTCCTGGCGACACACGATACCGTAGTCGGGCATCGATCCGGCATCGCTGCCGGCTTCGGGGCTGGTCAGGGCGAAGCAGGGGATCTCCTCGCCCTTGGCCAGCCGCGGCAGGTAATGGTTTTTCTGTTCCTCGGTGCCGTATTCGAGCAGCAGCTTGGCCGGGCCCAGCGAGTTGGGCACCATTACCGTCACCGCACCGGTGATACTGCGGGTAGCCAGTTTCATGACGATGGCCGAGTGGGCCAGGTTGGAATAGTCGAGCCCGCCATATTCTTTGGGAATGATCAGGCTTAAAAAACCCTGTTCCTTGATATATTGCCAGGCTTCTTCGGAGAGGTCGTAGCGTTCGCTGGTGATCGTCCAGTCATCGAGCAGCTGGCAAAGTTGTTCCACCGGCCCGTCGATAAAGGCCTGCTCTTCGGCGGAAAGGGTGGGTGGGGGCAGACTGCGCAGTTTACTCCAGCGCGGGCGGCCGCTGAACAGCTCGCCGTCCCACCACACCGACCCGGCGTCCAGCGCCTCGCGCTCGGTCTGGGACATACGCGGCGAGACGCGCCGGAACAGCGTCAACACGGGGCGGGAGAGCCAGCGTTGTCGCCAGCCGGTCAGTTTTTTTGCCATGTTGGTCATGGAACCTCCTTGCCACTATGCCCGTAATTCGACGTCGATGCCGACGCGCAGCGAAGCGTTACCTCGCTTGTCTATTTGACGCCGTATTGATGCCAAACTTTCATCCTTTTCCAGACTTTATGCGTCCCGGCCGTTGCGGGCAAGCCCACCCGGGACGCTTATTGCGGTCCCGCGTTGGCCAGCTGCAGGCCCTGTTCAATTTTTGCCCATGGGGTATAAAAATGCGGTGAAAAACGGATCCCGCCACCGCGCCGGGCGCACAGAACGCGCTGTTCCATCAGCCAGGGGTAAAGTTGCTCAACCGGTATCTGCGTGTGTTTGAACACGACGATGCCCGCATAACGCCCCGCTTGCGTATCGGTGATTAATTCGAGGTGGGGAAGCTGTGAAATCAACTCGAACATACGTTGACTGTTTTCCAGTACCTGTTGTTCGATCGCCGTCATCCCGATCTCGTCGAACAGCGACAGGCTGGCTTCCAGGGCATGCGTGCACAGCATATTGGGACTGCCGCATTCGAAGCGGCGCGCGCTGTGGGCCGGTTCCCACTGCGGATTATCGAACTCGCCCATCTGCTCGACCATGTGCCAGCCGTATTCAAACAGCTGCAACGATTCACGCGCCTGCGCACGGCTGTAGAACAGCGCCAGCCCCTCGGGACCCAGCAGCCACTTGTGACCGTCGGCCATGACAAAGTCGGCCCCACAGGCCTGCACATCTAGTTGCATGGCGCCAATGCTTTGAATGGCATCGACGCAAAACAGCACATTGTGTTGCCGGCAGTGTTCCCCCAGTTGCTCCAGATCAACGCGCAGCCCCGACGCGTACTGAACCGAGCTGATCGCCAGTAACCGGGTTTGTGCATCGAACGCCTCGATCAGGGCCTGTTCGGGCGATTGATGGCCATGCAGATTGACCTGGCGCACCTGTACGCCGCGCGATTGCAGCGACTCCCAGACAATCCGGTTGGAGGGAAACTCTTCATCGCTGATGATGACCGTATCGCCCGGTTGCCAGTCGATTCCCCAGGCCACCATCGACAGGGCTTCGGAGGTATTTTTCACCAGCGCGATATCCTCGGCCCGGGCATTGATCAAACGTGCGCACCGTTCGCGCAGCCGGGTTTCAACCGTGATCCACTGCGGGTAGTGCAGCGACCCGAGCTGATGGTTTTCCCGGGCAAAAGCTTCCACCGCCTGCAATGTACGTCCCGGCCAGGGGCCGACCGCGGCATGATTGAGATGGATCAGATCATCCTGCAGGTTGAATTCCTGCTCGATTAACGACGGCATATCACTCATCAGGACAGGCTGCTCCATAGCGGGAAAAGAATCCGCCAATGAACATGAATGATTCTTTGTTATTAAAATTCATCGTATAAACTCACTGTCGTGACCGGCGGAACGCTCGGCCAAAATTATAGAACTCTGCAGGAGCCGAGCCCTGTCGGCGATTCAATCTCTCGATTTCCGCGTCATACTCAACAATCGGCCAGAAGGCTAAATAGATTTTCCGAATACCAGTCCAGAGAGATTGCTTCGTCACGTTGTTCCTCGCAATGACCTCTCTATTTACGGTCATTGCGAGCGAAGCGAAGCAATCTTTTGAGAAAAGTGATTGGGTATTCGAAACATTTATTTAGCTTACTACCTCCAACAAACTGGCCATCATCTTCTTTCCTCGTTACTCGTACCTCGTGACTCGCCCCTGCCCGAAGGGCGTGCGATTCAATCCGCCTCGCGTTCAATACTACAGCAATGGTGCGTGCTTTGAATATCATCGCTGCTGAGAATGGCACCGGTGACCGGATTGGGACGGTAGGTCGTGCAACCTTTCAGCTTGCTCTCGTAGGCCAGACGATAGAGATCGACAAAATCATCAAAAGGGTAATCCTGCGGGACGTTGATGGTCTTGGAGATGGCGTTATCGACATACGGTTGCAGCCGGGCCTGCATGGCCAGGTGATCTTCTGGCGCAATATGCAGCGCGGTCTGAAAATAATCGGGCAGCGGGGTGTCGCTGTTCTCTTGCTGCCATCGCCGCCAGGCATAGTCGCTGACCTGAAAGTCGATAAACGTCCCGTCCTGATTCAGAACCCGGCGATGGGCCTGCAGATCGTAAACCGGCTCGATACCGCTGGACACGTTACCGGCCAGCAGGCTGATCGTCCCGGTCGGGGCAATGGCCAGCAGATGGCTGTTGCGAATACCGTATTGCCGGATTTGTTGTTGCAGCCTGTCGGGCAGACGCTGGATGAACGGGCTGTGCCGATACGCCTCGGCCTGATAAAACGCAAACGGCGCTTTCTCCCGGGCCAGTTCGATCGAGGCGGCATAGGCCTGATCGCGCAGGCATTGCAGGATATCGGCCGCCTGTTGCCGGCCCGTGTCACTGTCATAGCGCAGTCCCAGCATGATCAGCGCATCGGCCAGACCGGTGACACCCAGCCCGATGCGACGGCTGCCGGTTTCGTACGCCTGATGCGCTGCCAGCGGAAACCGCGAGATATCGATAACGTTATCCAGAAAACGGACCGCCAGCGCGATGTCCTGTTCCAGGCGCGGCCAGTCGATCGCGGCCTGCTCACTGAAGGGGGCATCGATATAGCGGGGCAGGTTCAGCGAGCCGAGATTGCATGCGCCATACGGGGGCAGGGGGATTTCCCCGCACGGGTTGGTGGCGGTGATGGTTTCCCGGTAGGCCAGGTTGTTTTCACGGTTTATAGGATCGCAAAACAACACGCCCGGCTCGGCATACTCATAGGTGCTGCGCATAATCAGCTGCCAGAGCCGACGGGCCCGCAAGGTACGCACGACCCGGCAGGCAACCGGTCCGGTGTAACCGGGCCATTCGCAATGGAGGTCGGCCGGTGCCGTATCCTGTTCGTCCAGGGGAAAGACAAGCGGCCAGTCGGCATCTTCGTCGACCGCCTGTATAAACCGATCACTGACCAGCACGGACAGATTGAAGCGGGTGAGGGTGCCGGCGTGCTGCTTGGCCTGGATAAACTCCTCGATATCGGGATGATCGCAACGCAGGGTGGCCATCATGGCGCCGCGGCGGGCGCCGGTGGACAGGACCGTGGCACACATGGCATCCCAGATACGCATGAACGAGACCGGCCCGGAGGCCACCGTGCCGCGATGATGCGCCGTAAAGCCGCGCGGACGCAGGGTGGAAAAATCGTAACCGACGCCGCCACCCTGTTGCATGGTAATGGCGGCTTCCTTGAGCGCATCAAAGATCCCGTCCATGGAGTCCTCGACCGTGCCCATCACAAAGCAGTTGAACAGCGTGACATCCTTGTCCGTGCCCGCTCCGGCCAGAATCCGGCCACCGGGCAGAAAGTGATAGTCATCCAGAAGTTGATAAAATCGCTGTTGCCAGCCGGCAATGTCCTGCGTCTCGGCCTGGGCCGCGGCGAGGGCAACGCGTTGCCAGGTATCCGTGATAGTTCTGTCCACCGCGCTGCCGTCGCGGTAGTCACGGTATTTGGTATTCCAGATATGGGTGGCGATATCGTCGGGCATGGGGTGTAAAGCGACAGGCCGGTTGGTCACCGGCCTGCCAGTCTGCTCAATGCAGTTCCAGGTTGGGTAAATATTCCGGCAGATGTTTGCGTATGGCGTCCGGATTTTGCCGGGTCAGATTTTTATCCAGTTGCAGGGTCAGACTGCGACGGGTGCTCTCGTTCAGACTGTCACGCAACAAGCCGAGAAAGTTCGGCGCGGCGACAATAATCAGTTGTTTGAACTTGTTCTTGCCGTGGGCCTTGTTGACATGCTGGGCAATCTCCCGCGAGAAATTGATCGCCTCATGCTTTTTGGGATCGGTCTCCTGGTTCATGGCGTGGGCAAAGCTGCCATTGATGCCTTTGCCATTTTGTTTGCCCGGCAGGTCGGAAGTAATATCCTGTTCATGCTGTCGGCTGGCCGGGTGGGTAAATGTTTCCAGTTCAACCAGTGGTGAGGATGCCGTATCCGCGGAAAAAAGACGTGCGCGACTGCTATCGGCAACCAGAATCCAGGTCTTGGGCATAGGTGACTCCTCCTTTGTTGGGATGTCAAAAAAAACCACAGCGCCGGGCTAAATCTGCAACGCTTGCAGTTCCATATTGCGGCTGCTCATTTCCCAGCAGGTATTAAAGAACGCAATCAGTTCCGCGGCCCGGCCCGGGTCATTAAAACTGGCGATCCCCTCAAAACGACTGGCAACGCGCCGATCTACCACACCACAACCGTCGGCGACAAAAAACGCGTGATGATACGCGCGGGACAGCTGGCGAATTTCAACGCGACTGCTCAGGCGCCGGGTCAACTCGGGCAGGTGATGGCAGCGGTGGAGCAGTTTATCGGGGCTATAAAACAGAATCCGTAGGGTCGCGTTGACGTCCCCCGTGGCAATGCGCCGTGCCGATGCCACGAAATCGGGACTGTCGTAGAGCGCAGGCTCCAGTTCGTCGTCGAATATATATAAGGAATGGGCCGCCTGCTGGCTCATGGCGTGAGTGACCCGGGAGCAATCCTCCCGCCCGGCCACCGAAAGGAGCTGGTCGGACTCACACAAGGAGAGCGAATCGATGGGATCCATACCTCTAGTCTAGCGCCTTTGGCGCCCTTGTCACGAGTCCGCCGCAAATCGGTCAAACCCCCGTTCAGCAGCCGACTGGCGGTTGTAAGTGTCTGAAAAACAAGAACCCGGCAACCCCGTGTGTCACAGCGCCTGTTCGATCGCCTGACAGAACGGCTCCAGATCATCCGGCTTGCGCGAGGTGATCAGATTGCCGTCCACGACTACCGGCTCATCCATCCAGACCGCACCGGCGTTGAGCAGATCGGTGCGTACCGACGGCCAGGAGGTGAGGGTGCGGCCACGCACCTGATCCGCCTCGATCAGCAATTGCGGGCCGTGACAGATCGCCGCCACCGGCTTGCCGGTGCTGACGAAGCCTTTGACAAAGGCCACGATTTTCTCATCGGTTCGCAGGCGATCCGGACCGAAACCGCCGGGAATCACCAGCGCATCGTAATCATCCGGATAGGCTTTGCTGGCGTCCATGTCGATGTGCGCGGCAACGCCTTCGCGTTTGCCATGCACATCCACACCGGCTTCCATGCCCATCACATCAACTTCATGGCCGGCTTTTTTCAGGCGCTCGTAGGGGACCTGAAACTCGGAATCCTCAAAACCTTCACCCACGATAAAGACCAGCTTGCTCATAATGCCTCTCCTTGTGATGTACTTCTGTCAGGTGATGTTCTATCAGGGAGACTGTAGAACAGCAAACGGGCGTTGCCCATTGCGAAATTTCAATATTTACCCTGCAAACTACATGGACACAGCGCTGGCGGAATATGTTATATACGCAGTGCTAAACAGGCGTTTGAATACCCGATCACCTGGTTTACAAGATTGCTTCGCTCGCAATGACATAAGACGAGTGCAGTCATTGCGAGGAACAACGTGACGAGGCAATCTCTCTGAACTGACAATGAGAACACTTTTTTGGAATGAGTCTGTCGAATAACGGAGAAGAACAATGTTGCAACCGGATCAATTTGCACCGCCGTTTTGCGCCCCGAATCAGTCCAGCCGGCCGGTCTGTCTGGCCGATTTCAAAGGCCTCAAAAGCGTGATCCTGTATTTTTATCCCAGGGACGACACACCGGGCTGTACCGTGGAAGCCAACCAGTTCAGCCAGCTGGCAGACGAGTTCGCGCAACACAACACCGTCGTGCTCGGCGTCAGCCGGGACGACAGTGACAGCCACCAGGCCTTTATCAGCAAATTCGACCTGCGCATCGATCTGCTGGCCGACACCGACGGCGAGCTGTGCGACAAATACGGCGTCTGGCAGGAAAAGGAGAAAAACGGCGTGAAGAAAATGGGCATCGTGCGTTCCACCTTTGTCATCGACAAAACCGGCAAGCTGGTTCATGTCGAGTACGGCGTCGATCCGGAAGGTCATGCACAGGCGATGCTGGAGAAAGTCAAAAAACTCTCATCCTGATAAACGGGAAGCATCGGCTCTGGCATTTTTGTCGGGCGATGAAATATACTCTGAGACTCCTGTTACGGAACCCGCCTGCGCTTAACGGGTCAAATTAATTATTCAACAATGACTGAACTCAGTTAATGATTTGTAAGTTATTGAAAACAGGGATCTTGCTGCTTGTTGTCGGCATTGTACCGGTACAGCCGACAGCGGCGAACGAACTGGCCGGCAGCGCGGCAGTTGACGCGGTGGACTGGCAAATGGCTAGCCTGACCCATCAGGGTGTATCAGCGCCAGCTAAATCAGCCTGTTGCCAATCCGGGAAAACCGCAATCAGCTGTGATCATTGCAGCGATGGTAGCTGCGAAACCGGGAGTTGCAATACCTGCTCTCACTGCATCACCGCGTTGCCACAAAACGATGTCATTCAACAAGACGCCTATCTCACTTATCGGGCTGGTCTGCCCAGGCCCTTTTCCACGATCGATCAAGTCACCGAACCCCGTCCACCCCGAAGCTGAACACTCCGTTGCCGTGTCCACTTCAGGACACGCTGCTTTGTCGTTTTTTAGACATGATGAGGCAGTGCTGATTCGTTCAGCAGTGCTATACGTAATGGAGAAGGGGAGACATTCACATGAACAAGCAATCCGATCCCAAATATCCGGCATCGTTTACACGCCGGCGGTTTTTACAGGGCACGGCCGCGATGGCCGCCCTGGCAGGCCTGGGCCGACTCGCGCCGGCCTATGCCTGGCAACAGACCGGTAATCTGGTCGCCGAGAAGACGGTTTCCGGCAATACCGATATTTTTGATCTCACTATCGGCCATACCCCGATGGATATCGGCGGACGCAGCGCCAACCCGATCACTATCAATGGTTCAATCCCGGGGCCGCTGATCCGGATGCAGGAAGGGCGCGAGGTGATGCTGCGGGTCACCAACAACCTGTCAGAAAGCACCTCGATTCACTGGCATGGCATCCTGCTACCGGAAAACATGGACGGGGTTCCGGGCGTCAGTTTCCCGGGTATCGAGCCCGGCGAGACGTTTATCTATCGCTATCCGGTCAAGCAGAGTGGCACCTACTGGTACCACAGTCATTCCGGACTGCAGGAACAACTCGGCCATTACGGCCCGTTAATCGTCGATCCGGCCCAACCGGAACCGTTCGAGTATGATCGTGATTACGTCGTGATGCTGTCAGACTGGACCTATGACGATCCCTACCATGTACTGGCCAATCTGAAAAAAGCGGAAGGCTATTACAATTACCAGAAACGGACGACCGGCGACTTTTTCAAGGATGTTTCCACGATGGGGTGGGGGCCGGCCATGGACAAATGGCAAATGTGGGGCCAGATGCGCATGAGTTCGCGTGACATCCTGGACGTGACCGGCAGCGTGTATACCTATCTGATTAATGGTTTACCATCAGGTTCAAACTGGACCGGCCTGTTCCGGCGCGGGGAGAAGATCCGCCTGCGGTTCATCAACGGCTCCGCCATGTCGTTCTTCGATGTGCGCATTCCCGGATTGAAAATGACCGTTGTCGCGGCCGACGGGCAGAACGTGGAACCCGTGCCGATCGACGAGTTCCGTATCGGCGTGGCCGAGACCTACGATGTCATCGTCGAACCCGATGGAGATCGGGCCTATACCGTCTTTGCCGAGTCCATGGATCGTTCCGGCTATGTCAGCGCAACGCTTGCGCCGCGTGAAGGGATGACCGCGCCGGTACCGGATCCCCGTCCGCAACCGGTGGAACGTGGCATGAAATCCATGGGGATGGACCACGGCTCCATGGGCCATGGTGATATGAATATGGATATGTCATCCCAAAACACCATGGACCAGGACAGCATGCAGATGGATATGTCAGCCGACAATAACAGCATGAGCGGTGGCATGGATCACAGCAAAATGAACATGTCGGCGGAGCAGGGCAGTGGCATGCAACACGACATGAATAACATGGGTTCCGGCTCGGACTGGGTGTTGAAGGATCGCAAGATCAGCCACGGCCCGGACAATCATGGCGCCGGAGCGGCCATGGTGTCACCTAATCCGATGAACCGCATGGACGATCCCGGTATCGGCCTGGAAAATGTGGGCCATAAAGTCCTGGTCTACAACGATCTGCGCGGTTTGCATCCCTGGCCCGATCAACGCGAGCCACAACGGGAAATCGAACTCCATCTGACCGGCAACATGGAACGCTACATGTGGTCGTTCGACGGCGAGAAGTTCTCCGAGGTCGACGGCCCCATTCGCTTCCATCATGGCGAACGGCTGCGGCTGATCCTGGTGAATGACACCATGATGGATCACCCGATCCATTTGCACGGGATGTGGATGGAGCTGGAGAACAAGCACGGCAAGTACCGTCCGCGCAAACACACGCTCAGCGTCAAGCCCGGAGAAATGCTCTCGGCCCAAATTACGGCCGACGCCCCCGGTGATTGGGCGTTTCATTGTCACCTCCTGTACCACATGAAAGCGGGCATGTTCCGCGTGGTCTCAGTGGCTTAACTCAACAGGAGGACATAACAATGAAACTATTAAGAAACAATCTGCTCACTTCGACGCTTGCAGCCTCTGTTGTACTAACCACGCTGATCTCCGTATCCAGCGCACAGGCTGAAATGAAACCCAAGAAACCCGGCTGGCCGATTCCCGTCCACGACAACACGTTGTACAGCAAGCTGATGATCGATCGTCTGGAATATGCCTGGTCTGACGAGGAAGATAGCGTCAACTGGGAAGGTCAGTACTGGTACGGCGGCGACTATAACCGTCTCTACATCGAAGGTGAAGGTGAAGATGTCGTCAGCGGCGGTGAAGGTGGGGAAATCGAAACCCTGGACATCCTCTACAGCCGGATGATTGCACCTTTCTGGGATGTTCAGATGGGTGGCGGTTACCAGCGTGAATACGGTCCCGGTCCGGACAAGGAACGCGGTTTTGCCGTGCTCGGTATCCAGGGCCTGGCCCCGTACTGGTTCGAGATCGACGCCAACCTGCGCCTCAGCGACGATGGTGACGCCTCGGCCGATCTGGAGGCCGAATACGACTGGATGCTGACCCAACGAACCATTCTCCAGGGCCGCTTCGAAACGGCGTATGCGGGCAACGATGTGCCCGAGTTCGGTATCGGCAAGGGGTTCACCAACGCCAAGTTCGGGTTGCGCTTGCGCTACGAATTTCGCCGTGAGTTTGCTCCGTACATCGGGGTCAGCTGGAACAAGTACCTGGGCGATACCGCCGATCTGAGAGAAGCCGAAGGTGAAGACACGGATCACACGGCCGTGCTCGCCGGCGTCCGGATGTGGTTCTAAGGCCCTAAAATGGCGGGAAATCCCGGGTGACCGGGGCTTTCCCGCCGTCTCCCTGTCATACCTTTAGGTGCGCATAATGTATATTATGTTAAATTATGGAAATCGGTCTGACCCCCGGTTTTAGGGACACCCGTCCCTTCCCAGGTAACCAACTAACCGTCGCGAGATTTTTGTGCCGAATCGAGTGCGGATAGAGACGGTACACATTACTTTGAATTCTCTATACTCCTGTTGAAACAGGATATTTTTTATATAGTTTGTCAGGTATAGCTTAATGTATCGTACTGCGCTCGTTTTACTTGCGGCAATTTTGCTAACAACCGGATGCATGACGCCCAACCCTTCTGATCCGGCGCTATGGGATATCGATCCTGGAAATCTGCCAACACCGAATATTAGTGTAAACATCAACGGACTTGGGCCCTGTACCGACAACCCGGATCGCACGTTACACCTTGATTCACAAAGCCCAACCGTCATACTTGCGCATGGATGCTTTTCCTCTTCGGGCAGATTTCGGTCCCTGTCTGAAGTGTTTGCGTTTCATGGTCAGCAAACTGCGTGTTTTACTTATGACGACCGTGACAGCCTGAACGACAGCTCTGCCGAAATGATTCACAGTTTGCAGCAACTAAGCAAAACTATGGACAACAAGCAGTTTACAATCATCGGGCATAGCCAGGGTGGACTAATTACTCGTAAAGCGCTGGTTCGAGAAAGGGATAATCAAATTAATACGGATGCGCAACTTCGCTTGATAACAATCTCGTCACCTTTCAGTGGAATTTCAGCAGCAAGCCATTGCGGATCTCCAGTCGCCAGGATTCTTAGCCTGGGTTTGGTAGTGCCGATATGTTATGCGATTAGTGGAGGCAAATGGTTTGAAATCACCTCGGTTTCAGATTTTATACGCCAACCGGGTACTCTGATCCCGCAGGTAAATAATTTTATAAAAATTGTTACCGACGAAAGAAACACATGTCGTCAATATAACCAGGATGGTCGTTGTATAGAAGATGATTATGTATTCAGTCTCAAGGAGCAATATTATCCTCTCGTCGATAATGATGATCGTGTAACCAATGTCGAGATTAAAGCCGGACATGTAGAAATCGTAGGTGATCAGCGTATTGCTCCAACCAAGCTAATCCATATTTTTCAATCGCACGGAATAATGAATAAAACGGCTCAAACAGAAAATGATAAACTTAAACTTCTATTGAGTGAACTGTATGACCTCCCTTAGCGCAGAAACTCACATTGCTTCTTGGCTCAGCCTGGTAGTTCAATAGCTTGCTGAGGTCCGACCCGGCTTATAGCGGCGTCCCCCCCTGTCACCGCGTGTTACCGTGTCACCCCGGCGAAAGCCGGGGTCCAGGGGATCGACCAGGAACATGCCGGATCCGATTGCCGACAAGATATGCTGGGCTCCAATTGCTGCTCGCGTCGCGAGCGATCCAGCAACCGCTGGCGAACCGGCACCAGGTACGTTCCCGAAAGGCTTGTTTGAGCCAGCCCTTCTCTGCCGACTGCTATCTGCCGACTGCCAACTATCTTCAAGCCCTGACTGGCCCTGATGCTGATGTACTTTCAAGCGATGATTTTTGCCTGAAAAAGGGCCTTTTAAGCTCAGTTTGAGCCTGAATTTTGTCCTTTTTGATTGTTATTTCAATGAGTTGCGCTGGTGCGACCCCGGTCAACCCTGCCACCTGGCATTTGCGGGCATATTCCTCCAGCCAATGCGCATAGGCGGAAAAATCTTCTTCTGAAGCAAAACAAACCTGGCGATTATTTCCCCGCTGAATGACATGCTGCGGGATCCCCGGTAAACAGATCCGTGGTAATCGTGCCATTTATCGTCCCTGATAATGGTGTGTTTATTGATTTAGTATAGCGAAGGTTGCCGAGATGACAATGAGTTTTTACTCTGACCCCAAATATCGCTACCACATCGGCACGGAACTCAACGTGGCCCGCCTGGAGCGCGTTGGCCTGGTTGCGATCGGCCGTGAATTCAACGACGATGTGTGTATTGGCACGCTCGGATTGTACAAGTAGGCGGCGCGCTTTCCCGCTGCCATCAACGCACGCTGCTAATAGCGAGACGACCCATGAAAAGCACGCACAGCACCTTGTTCATCACCCGGCGCATTCTGCGGGTGTCGGGATCGTCGATGGCCCTGCCCTTTGTTGCATGGCTGGTGGTGGGTTGGCTACCGGGCATTCCGTCGATCATCGATGTATTCGGTGTGACGGGTCTGAAGATCCCCGCCCGGCGTTGTCATCGGCGGCCTGCTGATCGCCGCCGTTTTTTTGCCTATCCGTTTCCCAAATATTCCGTTTCAAAACGAATTCTCGCACGATAATCTCTATACCACACCGGGTCGTCACCGTGCTCATACTTCCTATAGATACCCCAACAAAATAAATCTACTGCCTGTAATCCTGCATTAGCTTTAGAATCCTCGTGATATATATTCAACGGGACGTTCAGCGGCAACCTTGCTTCAAGTTGATTGCCTAAATATTGATTGAAATCCGCAATTTCCTCCTTATTCTTGCACTTGTCTACAATCAACGTGACAGCAGGATTTGCAGATCTCAAATCAACTTTCCCATGAGAAATTATTTAACCGCACCGAGATCATTTCAAGCAACCCTCTCCTCTGCCGAGTACTATCTGCCAACTGCCAACTGCTAACTGCTAACTGCTAACTGCCAACTGTCTTTAACCCGACCTCCATCGTAACCTGCTCGTCGTCTTCCGATTCGATCACCATGGGCTGCGCCAGAAGGACCCGATCGGGTTCGACGGCGGTGTCCTCCAGCAGGCGGTCGCGCACGGCCGCGGCACGCGCCTGCGCCAGCGCCGCGAGATCGGCATCGGTGACAGGCTGCGCGGCGATCACGCGCGTGGCGATATGGGCCCGGTAGGCGATCGCGTCGAAGCGCGCACCGCCCTCCGCCGCCTCGTTTGCCGCGCGGGTGAACCGCTCGCGGAGCGCATCCAGATTGGCATCGGGGTAGGCGCGGGCGAACAGCGCTTCCATCGCGTCCTGTGTCGAGGCCGCGGTCAGATCGGGCGACGACACCTCGCGTCCCTGCTCGCGCAACCGCGCGGCCAGCGCCTCGACCGCGCGCCGACGCTTGAGCACCGGGCCGTCCACCTCCGGATCGAAAGGTCCGGCCAGCTCCAGCGCGAGCGCCGGACGCTTCGCAAGCGCCTTGCGCAGCAGCGCGACGCGCTCGAGCTGTGGCGGCGTCAGCTCGCTGCGGCCCGCCGGGAACAGGATCCGTTGCAGATCCTCGTCGCCGGCCCCGACCAAACCCGCCAAAAAGCGAAACGGCGAGCTGACGACCTTGATGATCGCGTCCATCACCGCCTGGCGGATTGCGCCGCCCAGCTTAAACTGTGGATCGCCGACCTCGCCCGTGACCGGGATATCCATTTCGATGACGCCCTCGCTGTTCTTGAGCAGCGCGACGGCGAGCCCAAGCGGCAAATCCATCGCCTCGGGGCTTTCGACCTTCTCGCCCAGCCGCAGATCGTGCAACGCTATCGCGTTGGAGCCTTCCAGCCGGCCGTCGGCGAGGCGGTAACCGAGATCGAGATCCATCCGGCCGCCCGCGATCCGGCGTCCGGCGAAGGCGGCCGTGTAGGGCGAATACGCCGGCACCTGCAGGTTACGGAACGTGAGCGTGACGTTTGTGTCCCGCATCGGCTGCCAGGCATGGATCGCGCCTTCGATGCGCGCCAGGCCGTGCTCGCCTACCTGCCCTTCGAGCCGGACGTCGGCCGGCGCCTGCGTGTCCGAGGCCAGCGAGGAGATCTCGCCGTTCAGCTCATGGATGCGCGTCGAAAACGGCAGCGGCAGCGAGCGGTCCGCGAAGTGCAGACCGCCGTCGGTCAGGACGATGCCGGCAACGCTGATACGAAACGGGGCGGCGGACTCGCTGTCAGCCTCCCCGGACGGGGCTGCCTCGCCCCCGGCGCGCGCCACCAGCAGTTGGCCGATATTCGTGCTTCGATCCTCGCGGATGATCACCCGACCGGAGACTCCCTCGATGGAGACGCTCGAGGTTTCGACGCTGCGCTGAGCGAGACTCAGATCGAGGCGCTCGATCCGCAGCGCCTGCCAGCCCGCCACCGGCGTGTCGTCAGTCAGGGGCACAAGACTGAGCTGTTCCACATCGACACGGCCGCGATAGGCCAGCGGCTCGTCGCCGCTGACGGACAGCTGCCCGCCGAGGCTCACGCGCCCGCTTTCGATCCCCACCCGGGCGAACTGCTGCAGGTAAGGCGCCGCCGGGCTCAGGGCCAGCGCATCCACACGCAGATCGGCGTTAACCGCGAAGGGTGGCGACACCCGCAGCGCACCGTCGAGCGAGAAGGCGCCGCCCGCGTCGAGCCGCCCGGCAAGATGGACCGGAAACGGAGTGCTCTCGTGCAGGGTGGCATCATCCAGCGACAGCTCGAGCTCGCGTAGCGCAATGGTGGCGCTCGAGCCTGAGGAGTCGGAATCCGCGCTCAGGCGATCCACAAAGTGATCGCCCCCGCCACAACGTTCAGATCGCGGATCACCACCGCCGGCATGCCGCCCTCCTCGCCCTCGCCGGAATCCGCCGGCGCGCCCGCCGCGTCCTCCATCAGCCGGGTGAAGCGCGTCGCCCCCGAGGCGAAGCGCTCCTCCTGAACCACCGGCCCTTCGAGGCGCACCGCCTGGAACGTCCAGGCCCGATCGATCCGGCTGAGCAGCGTGAAATTGACGAACAGCCGCTCGAAGCGGACGAGCTCGTGGCCGTCGGCATCCGCCAGCGCAAAGTCGTTTACCGTCAGCGTGAAGGTGTAGGGATTGAAGTCGACGTTGCCGATGCGCAGCTCGCGGTCAAGATCCTCCCGCACCGTGTCCACCGCGATCGCTCTCGGCAAGCCACGGCACCAGAAAAAAGCCGGCAAGCGTATATAACGCGACGGCCAAAACCGCCCAGAAGCGCACCCGGCGAATGTTAAACCAGCGGCGGCGCAGATACCCCCGGATCGGCGAAGGGGATTGATCATGCATAGCGATGCGCTCCTGTGATGCAACTTGCCGTGAGGGGCGCGTCAACAGCCGGACAGATCCGCCCCGCGTGCGCGCCGTAAAGCGTAAACTTTAAGTGTAGAAACAAAAACAGACATCTGCTTCGCATCGCATAGTCAGCCAGGGTACGCGTCCTGCGCACCGTCATCTCGATGCCAGGATAACTGGTACCCGCCCGAAGGTCCCCACCTATGCCAACTGTTACCGATCGTATAATCAGGTAGGGTGCGTCCTACGCACCGTCATCTCGATACCAGCATAACTGGCACCTGCCCGAAAAACCCTCTGCCGACTGCAAATTGCCAACTAGGAACTATCCCCTATCTATTTCCCTGAAAAGGGTCCATAGTGGATCTCAGTCATCGCTACACCCTGTGAATTGGCCAACCGGTTTCAAAACAGAATCGTGTACCTGCAAGGAATGGCTCACAACCTGTGAGCACACAAGCAGCCAGTGATGATCCACAGGAGAGTCACATGAACACATTCTTTACCGCCCCCTATAACGCCTCCACCCGTACCCATTACCTCAAGGCACTCAACACGCATTACCTGTCATGGGGCAAACTCCAGAGCCCTGCCCAGCACGAACCGGTTTCTCCCAAAAGCCATATCGAGTCCATACCTGGCAGCAAGATGAAGATGAAGACCACGAAACTGCACCCGTACCAGCAGGCGAGCAACAACAGCAACCAGGACGGTTGACGGCCAGGTTAAATAACGAACCAGGTCTGACACAGCGCAAGTTTTGCAGGTCACGTTGGCAAAGCCTGCGTCACTGCAGGCAACACGCGAGTAAACCAATACGCCGCTTCGGCACAGGAAACAACATGACCCAATATGCAATAAAAGCACAGGATAGCGAACCCACCGGCGACAACAGGCACGAGCGTCGTACTGAACTTGAAGAACAGAACTGGAGCCGCGAGAAATCCACCACCCTCGCCTCCAGCGAAGGCATCGCACTTAACGACGACCACTGGGACGTGATCATGTATCTGCGCAAGCAGTATCTCGAACAGGGCTCGCCAAGACATGCACGCCGCCTGGCCCGGGACATGGCCCGGCACTTCAGCACAGACGGCGGGAGCGGCTATCTGCACCAACTGTTCACCGGCGGCCCGGTCACCCAGGGCAGCCGTCTCGCCAACCTGCGCGCGCCGGCCAACGCCACCGATCTATCATTCGGCACCAATTACTAACAGAATCAAAGGGCGCGGTCTTTTGCACAGGGATGTGCTTATTCCTCGAAGGGAGTCAGGGAACGCACTCCCCTCTCCCGTACGCGGGAGAGGGGTTGGGGGAGAGGGTAAACTTGTCACTCGTACCTCATCACTGTCCGGAGGGCTTGGGCGCGATCCTCAATAATGGCCTTTTTAGGCATTAGCGCGCTTCATAAGGAGGCGGCGAAGTCGGGTGTGACAAAATCGGTTAGGGTGCGTTCTACGCACCATTATTCCGGCATCGAGAATGTGGTGCGTAGAACGCACCCTACTTCTGACATAGCCCCCTCCCGGCGGCTTTCATCATAACCCTGCTCTATTCGCCTTCTGGCCTTCTTTCTTCTCCCTTCAATCCGCACCGTACGCGAGGTTCAGGGTCTCGGCCGTCGCCCGCAGACGCTTGTCCCTTGTCCACAGTTGCGTCGAGCTACTCAGGGTCACAGATGCCAGCAAGTGCGCGTCGACATAACCGATGCCCCGGCCCATCAGCATGTGGCGTTCGATAAAAAACAGCACTTCCTCATCGCTGGCGACCGTCGCCTGCGGCAGATCCCCGAGCAGCTGCAGCACCTCGCCGCGATTACGCAAGTTGCCGCAGGCCAGCTCACCGAGCACAAACGGGTGCATCAGCACCCGAGTGTGGTTCAGCAATTCCTCCAGCGTGGCATCACCGACGCGCAGGTGATCCACCCACACCGAGGTGTTGACCAGGATCATGCCGGATCGGACTGCCGGCGGGGCACGGACTCCAACTGCGGCTCACTGCCACCCAGCCGCGCCAGACGCCGGGCGCTCTCGCGCTCGATCAGCGCGCGCAACCCCTCCCGCACCAGGGCGGCTTTTTCGGTCATACCGGTTATACGCTGTGCTTCCTCCAGCAGCTGGTCATCGATGTTCAGGGTCGTACGCATAGGGAAATACCTCATTCGGTTGCACTGCATCAAAGAGTACATCATTTGATGCTGTTTCTCGTGCCGCCGGAAAATGGCATTCCAGATGGATTCAAGCCCTGACGGGCCCTGATGTACTTTAAAGCGACGAATTTTGCCTGAAAATGGGCCTTTTAAGGCCTGTTAGGGCCGGGTTTTTGAGGTTTTTGTTTCTACTTTCAAAGAGTTGCGGTGGTGCGAGCCTGGACAGGCTGCTGGAGGCTGGAAAAATCGTGTTTAAGCGGCTAGTGAATCTGGAAGGGCAAGCAAAATAATCTTTCTAAAAGAAAGGTTATTTTGCAGCGTGGGCCTTGCGGATAATTCCGAGCTGTCTGTCAGAGGCTTTTTTCAGCACGTCGGAATACACACGCTTCTTTTCACCGGATGAAGCGTGACGAATAAATTCCGAAAATGATGTGGACTTTTTCGATTTTGACTTGAAAATCAAAAACATAGCGACTCTCTAGTTTAGACCCAGTAGTTCTCTAAGGTCTGTCGAAGTATATTTTTCCGGTATATGGGAGGTCAATCGATCCACTCTCGCCTTATAACTTGCGTGGTTCGACCCCGCTAGCCCAGCCGGATCGAGTAGCCCGCTATTGCTACTCGACCAATTCCGGTCGGTTTACCTTGAGCCAGCGGGTGACTTCCTGAAAAAGATCCTCGGTCTGTTTCAGACATTCATCCACCGTTGCGGCGGGCACCGGATCGCCGACATAATCGGTAACATTGCGCTGCTTGCGCAAGGCATCCAGCACGGTGACGGTTTCATTATCCAGACCGATAGTCTGTACCAGGGTCTGGATCATGGTCCTATGATGCCCCGGCTGGCTGGTCAATGTTCTGTAGCCATTGGCCTGCAGGGCCGCGTTGGCCAATTGCATGATCGCTTTATAGGCCGCATCAAAGCGATTCTCGTGACTGATTTCCAGCACATGTGCATCGGCGATATTGCGCCTGGCAGCAGAAATCAAGCGTTGGATCGTCGCCGCATCCGGCTCAATACGCTCCAGTGTTTTCCCTTCGAGATTGTTCAGGCTCATCCTTGCCTCCAATGACGTCCAGTTGTGGTTTTGTCAGTACTTCCCGTATAAAGGAATCATTGTCCTTCTGCAATCGTTTCCATTCGTGCGCTGTGTATATCCTGGGATTGATCTCCCGCCCCAGTGCCTCCTGCACGGGCTGCAGCACTTTGACCACTTCGGCAAAACGCACATCACCCACAATCATAAGATCGACGTCACTGCCGGCGGTCTCCCGGCCACTGGCCACCGAGCCGAACACAAAGGCTCGCGTAATCCCCTCTTCCAGCGGCGCCAGGGCCTGGCGAATCACCCCGGCGACCCCGAAGGTCTTGCGCACGATTCCGGCCAGTTCGGCATAGATCGGGCAGTCCGGGTTGGCCTGGTAGTGGTGCTGATTACCCGAGCGGGTCAGGGTGACGATACCGGCCGCCCGCATACTGTCCAGTTCCCGCTTGATGGTTG
Source organism: Thiohalophilus sp. (assembly GCF_034521165.1). Classification (NCBI taxonomy): domain Bacteria; kingdom Pseudomonadati; phylum Pseudomonadota; class Gammaproteobacteria; order Thiohalomonadales; family Thiohalophilaceae; genus Thiohalophilus; species Thiohalophilus sp. Next base: position 24,226 of record NZ_JAXHMV010000014.1, on the reverse strand, counting down.
CCACCCCCATCCCGGTCAGGCGCAGGATCTCCTTGAAATAGAAACTCCGATCCGGCCGGCTGAAAAACAGCCCCAGCAGCGCCTGCTGGGTGTTGGTAAAAAGGGCATCGCCGAGCTGACTCATAACGCACCAATAGTTCATAAAATGTGAACTATAGTTCAGTATTTATGAACTTTCAATGCCCCACGCAGCCTGGCTGGGGTTTACTACCCACCGTTTCGTAGCCACCGTGTTCGCAGCCAGAATCTGCTCGTAGGGACCACTGCCGACTGCGAACTGCTATCTGCCGACTATTTCTTTACTTAAAAAGGCCTTTTAAGCCCCTGTGAGGCCCTGGAATCCGAGTATTTATCCGGTTAGTTAAATAAGCTTGCGGAGGTCCGAGACCCCGCTTACACACAGAGAATTATGATCTCTCCCCAATTTTCAGAATGTCCATTTTGGTTCGAGAGTAGACTTAGAAAAGGGCTTTGACCCCTTAAACTGGCCGGAAAAGGCCTGCTCACCTTTGGCCTGCAGCTGTTCTTTCCATTTGTAGAGCTGATTTCGGCGACTCCCAGTTCCAGGGCAATCTCAGCAGCGGAACGATCGGACTCTTCCATTAGCTTCACCGCTTCGGCCTTAAATTCCTTGGTGTATGTCTTGTAGGGCTTGCGTTTTCTTGTCATCTTTTGGACACTCCTTAATCAGTATTGTCTTGATTTAATGTGTCCGCTGAAACCGGGGGAGGTTCGACTTTGACCCCTTAAACTCGTTGGTTCGAGAGTAGACTTAGAAAAGGGCTTTGACCCCTTAAACTTCATTCTTGTCATCTTTTGGACACTCCTTAATCAGTATTGTCTCTGATTTAATGTGTCCGTGAAACCGGGGGAGGTTCAGTCCGACCTAGGGCAGCCCTCATATATTTTTCTTTATATATTCGAAATCACTAGACGAGAAGTACTTTTCGATCTTTTCTTTTTGATGTGCAATTCCTCTAGCTCTTGTAACTGCTGCTGCACTCCATACTGCGTGAGCATGTGAGGATGCTTGAAAATATGACAGGATAGACATAATGCGATCAAATTATTTTTTTCATTATTTTCGGGATTCATATCCTTGTGATGCGTATGTAGTAAATACCGCTCCCATTTGAAATACAGTTCCCTGCCGCACCTCACAAGTCCAGCGTACTGAAGCCTTGTACAATCTACTTATCATGTTCCAATTATCAGGCCGGGTCATACCATAACAACAGCTCTACAAAAAGATTTATATAACAGACACAGGTATATTAGTCCCCAATCAGACCGTCAACCTTGATTCCACTTCGGGAAATAATTTTTAAGTCGGTCAACAGTGTGCCGCCACTTAGGGGTTGTAGGCTGGCAAACAGTGTTCTGATTGCCAAATAGTCCAACCTCGTTAACAGCTTTTTCTTTTGGCACAGTGTCCAGCCAATCAACGCGTACAAAGTATTCGGCTTTATCAGGGTTATCAGCATTTTTTTCGTAGTGATCTGCGAACTCTAGGGCATCCAGAGCCGGCTTTTCTCCTCAGATGTTTCTACTGTGAAATCTTTTACAGGAGTCATACTTTCCGTAACACGACCAACACCAACATATCCGATTTTTGGACATCGACCCAGACTGCTATCTCCGGGGTTAATTGTTTCAGTGTCGGCTATACCAGCTCCCACCTCCGGCGCTTATAAATCCGTACTGCCGTGCGTCTTCCCAGCTACGAGAATTCATGTCACCGAATGAGACATAATATTCTCCATTCCAGGGTTCTTTGTCGCCCTTTGCTTTACTCGTTGTAGTTACGTTAACTTGGGTCTCACCCGGATCAATCAACCATGCCCGGCTTAATAATTTGGCATCATCATACTGAAAAACCTGAAAAAATATTGCATTGATTGCAATATCCCTATCATTCAGATAGCCAATAATACGCTCAGTAGCGGGATCGAGTTCTGCTGCAACAATTATAATTTGATGTGACTGATTTAAATGATCTTCATCCAATTGCGCACCGAAGTGGTCTTTGAAGACTTCATCCAATCTGCCGCCATTCGAAAAGCCTTGATATATTTGCGCTATCTTATCAGCTGTCAACTCCTCAACCCATGAGGCATAATCCAATGCCTGCGCCATAATGTCGCGCGGTGTTCGGTCACGCTTTAGTTCTGATCAATACGAGGGAAGCATCAGGTGCAATAGCTAACAAATCTATTCTACCGCCGTGACTAGTCGATACTTGCCGCCCAATTAAGAGCCATTCCCCTGACAAAATTCGAGGTATCACGAACAATCATATCCTCTAGTTGTTGTTCGCTGACGAGACGAGTAGATTGGAGAGCAGAAGGCTCATCACCAACTTTCCAAATAGCATGCTGAATTGGCATTTTCTAACCTGGAGTCAATATTAAACTAATAAAATGTCTTAAACGATTGTATCGCGATAACATTAATTTATCGCTGCTCTGCATTCACTCTCTCTTTGTATATTTCAGAAAGCATAAATAGTGCAAACTCCTGCCATAGACCATTGTCACGCAGTAGTTGTTTGGCTATCCCGTTGTGGTTTCCGACGCTATCCATTAGCGCATCACGAAGAGCCTCGGGGAAATCTCCCAGCATAACCTGTTCCTGTGTGTTGCTTTCTATCTGATCAACCACGTTGTTATTTTCCTGCACTTTATCCTTGATGGTGTTAAAAAAGTTGATGCGGTCGTTGTCTGATAGGTGTTCTTCGGCAAACATTTCGTTCAGGCGGGCGATAATCTCTGACAGGGCTTCTTTTTCCGGGTCGTGGGGCCTACCGCTACCAATCGAGTCAGTTGGTCTGATTTTATATTCGCCTTCTTCCTCGCCGAGTTTTAGCTCGTATTCACGCTGTTTTTTCAATCGATAGTGGGTTAGCTCGACTCCAGAGAGATCGATGTCGTCGTCCGGCCTGTCATCGCGAAGTAATGGCCGCAGGTTGCGGGCGAAGACGTTGAGCTTTTCCAGTTCCGGGTCGTCGAGGTCGATGATTTGCGAGATGAATTCGTAAAACCGCACGAAACTGCCCAGGTTCTTCTTGAACAGATCCAGGGCGTCCTTGTCTTCCCCGGCGCGTTTTAATTCGTTGCGGGCGTTTTGTAATTGTACGTCGTTGCCGTTTTTTTCAACTTCCCGCTCCTCGCGTTCGGCGGTTTTGATGACCTCAACGGTTTCCTTATAGCGATCACGGAAGCGGTCTACCGCGGGACGGGTGAAGTAGCTTAATTTGTCCTGTTTCTTTTTCGGGTCGAAGAAGGCATCGGCGAAGGCTTCGACCTCTTCCCAGGTGTAGATGCGCTCTTCGTCCAGTTTGTGTTGCAGGTCGTAGACCAGGTTCGGATCAGAAATGTCTTCCAGTTCCGCCGTGCGATAGTAGGGCTGGAACGCTTCAAGCACTTCCTCCGGCTTGTTGACGAAATCGAGTACGAACGGCTCGTCCTTGCCGGGATAGGTCCGGTTCAGGCGGGACAGGGTCTGCACGCAGTCGACGCCGCTGAGCTTCTTGTCCACGTACATGGCGCAGAGCTTGGGTTGGTCGAAGCCGGTCTGGAATTTGAAGGCGACGATCATTACCTGGTATTCCTCGGTATCGAAGGCGTCGCGCAGGTCACGGCCGTGCAGCCCCGGGTTCATGTTACGTTCGTTGAAAGGGTTAGGACCGCTCTCCGGGTCCACTACCTCGCCCGAGAAGGCGACCAGGGCGTGCACATCAGTGTATTCCTGTTCGCGCACGTATTTGTCCAGGGCCAGCTTGTAGCGCACCGCCGACTGGCGCGAATCGGTCACCACCATCGCCTTGGCCTGGCCGTTCAAGCAGGTGCCCACATGCTGGCGGAAATGTTCGACGATCACCTGCACCTTCTGCTCGATGTTGTAGGGGTGCAGCTTGACCCAACGGAAGACGCGGCTGGCACCATTGCCCCGATCTACCTCCTCGTCCGGCACGCCCTGCTTCTGCTCCAGCTTGAAGGCCATGGAATAGGTGGTGTAGCGCTTGAGCACATCCAGGATGAAGCCTTCCTCGATGGCCTGCTGCATGGTGTAGACGTGGAACGCCTCGGGCAGGTTGTCGTCGGAGCGTGGCCGAGTGGGATCCGGTCGGCCGGCCGAAGAGTTCGCATGCGTCTTGGCCTTGGGGGTGGCGGTGAAAGCCAGGTAGCTGATGTTCTCTGACTGGCGGCGGGCCGCCAGGGTGGCGTCGATCACGTCCTCGGCGCTGATCTCCTGATCCTCCGGCAACTCCTCGGCCATCAACACCTCGCGCAGCTTGCGGGCGGTGGCGCCGGTCTGGGAGGAGTGGGCCTCGTCGGCGATCACCGCGAAGGTGCGGCCCTTGAGGCTGGTGCGCTGCTGGATCTGCTCCAGCACGAAGGGAAAGGTCTGGATGGTGACGATGATGATCCGCGTGTTCGACTCCAGCGCCTCGGCCAACTGTTCGGACTTGCTGCCCTCGCCCTCCTCGCGGGTGATGCGCCGCACCACCCCTTCGGCGTGTTCGAACTGGTAGATGGTCTCCTGAAGCTGGGCATCGAGCACGGTGCGATCGGTCACCACGATCACCGAATCGAACACCGCTTGTCCTGCGCATCGTGCAGCGAGGCGAGCCGATGTGCGCTCCAGGCGATGGAGTTGGACTTGCCCGAGCCGGCGCTGTGCTGGATCAGATAATGGTGCCCCGGCCCTTCCACGCGGGCGGTGTTGACCAGTTGGTTGACCACGTCCCACTGATGGTTGCGGGGGAAGATCATGGTCTCCTTGATCTCGCGCTTGCCTTCTAAAGTGTATTTCTCTTCCCGTTGAAGATGGATAAAGCGTCCGAGAATGTCCAGCCAAGCCTCGCGCGCGAAGACGTCCTTCCACAGATAATCCGTGGCATAGCCATCTGGATTGGGTGGATTGCCCGCCCCGCCCTCGTACCCTTTATTAAATGGCAAAAAGTAGGTCTCGTTTCCCGCCAGGCGGGTGGTCATCCACACCTCTTCCTGGCTGACGGCGAAGTGGACCAGCGCCCGTTGCTTGAAGGTCAGCAGCGGCTCGGCCTTGCGGGTTTTGGGATCTTTTGGCGGGCGGTCTTTGCGGTACTGGCGTTTGGCGTTCTCGACCGACTGCTTGAATTCGATTCGAGCTCCAGCGTGGCTACCGGCACGCCGTTGACGAACAGCACCAGATCCAGGCGCGGGTTGTAACCCTCGCGCGCATGGGGCGAGTAGGAGACCTCGCTCACCACCCGCAAGGTATTGGCCTCGTAACGGGCCAGAGTTTCGGGGTTCAGGCCGTGATCGGGGCGGAACTGACACTGCCGCACCCGCGCGCCGCGATCCTTGAAGCCGTGGCGTAGCACATGCAGCGCGCCGTGCTTGTCCATCTGCTCGGCGGCGCGCTTGAGCAACATGGCCTCGGTCTGATCGTGGTAGAACTTGGTCAGCCGCTCGATCACCTCCGGCTGGGTCTGGCGGATATAGCCGATGAGATCTTCGGGATACAGCGCCAGGCTTCGGTCGTAACGATCGGGGGATCCCTCCACCCAGCCATGGCCGGTCAGATAGTCGGCGATGGCGCGTTGAAAGATGGATTCCCTGGCCTTGTCCATAATCCTATCCCGTGGCGGTCTTCGCCGTTTGTTGTGATTGTTGTTTGGGTTTCTGCCAGTCGCGAACGTCGATCTTGCCGGTGACGGCTTCGGTGATAAGGGCGGTGCGATGTTCTTTTAACAACTCAATAGCGTACACAGCTTTGTTCATCAAGTGCCTAAACTCATTTTCTTTTTCGCAAATATATTCTTGTATAGCTTTCCTCTCTTCATAATCTGGGGAATATACAATTATCAGACTTGCTAATGCCGAAGCTGTCAATTTTGGTTGGGCAGCACCAACTACTAATGGGGTAACGTCAACCAAGTCTACGACTTTCGCCCAGTAATCAACTGAATCATCTATTGGTTTAAGTAATGCGCGTGGTTATTAACCCAACATCAACGCACGCGCAACGAAAGCAAGTGGAGTAGACCTCAAAACCAAGTTGTGCGCTCATCTTCTCCCACAAGCACTAAATCTTCGTCAAACAAATAATCGTCAATCGTATCAATAATGCCTGAGGCACCATAATAAGGATATTCCCTCATACCGATTTCCACGTTCTTCAGCAACTCTACTGGTAATGCGTTGATCATCCAGGTTCGAAAAAACACGCTTTACTCTACCCACCTTCCAATGCGCTGGCACTTCACCCAACCACTCCACGCCGGAGTCCTTGATCCGAGCGTCGGGGTTGAGGCCCTTGGTGACGGCATGGGAGATCACCGCCTGGCGCTTTTCCTTGAGCAGTTTGATCAGCCGCTCCTGCCTGGCGATCAGATGATCCGATTTTGGCGGTTTCGTGGTCGAGGAAATCGTGCGATCTTTTCTGAACATCATATGGGGGTACAGGTAGGTATTCCCTCTTTAGATTATCCATAGGAATACGCATACGGTGGTCCAAGATCCCATAACCCAGACGCTTTAACCAGCGCTGAAAGGTCTTTATACGAAATGCATAGCCAACAAAATCCTTATGAATCGCAGCATGTTTCCTTGGCTTCAATACATAATAGACTGGGCTTAATGCTCCGTAGTATTTGGAAACGCCAACAGAGCCAATAATGACGTTCATGCTATTTACGACAAGGTCACCGGGCCTGACTATTTTATAGCGCTCAATATCCTCTGACTTCTTGTTGCCCACATCGCCCTTGTCATCATACAGAATTACGCCAATATCACGCATTACGGAGAGAACAGTGTCCGTCTTTTCTCCGGTGTTTTTTTCGGTCCGTTCTTCCAATAGAGCGGCTATCGGCATTGAATCCCAACCGGATGGAATATTGCCGAGCCATTCCACTCCAGAATCTTTCATATCAGAATAAAACTGATACTTCCCCATCAGGCATGCACCTCAGCCAACAGATATCCAGTATCTCCTCGCTGACCTTGTCCAGATCGGCGTCAATCTCTTCCAATGGCCGGGGCGGCACGTATTCGTAAAAATGGCGGTTAAAGGGGATCTCATAACCGACTGATGCCGACCTTGCCGTCCTTTTCATCCTTCTTGTCTCCGTTGATCCAGGCTTGCGGAACGTGGGGTTTCACTTCGCGCTCAAAGTAGTCCTTGATGGATTCGGACAACGGCACGTTTTCGTAGTCGCGCAGAGCGGAGTCGGCCTCCACCTTGCCTTTCGTCTTGCAGAGCTCGGCGTCTTCATCGTGCTCGGCCAGGTGTTTTTGCAGCAGTTTTTGCGCGGGCGTGGGTAATTTGACCTCGCCCATCTCGGCTTTGAGTTGTTTATTGAACTGGGTGCTCGAGAGCAGCTTGTCTTCTTTGAATCGACTCAGGCTCTTGAGGATAGTCTGCCGAGTGGTTTCGTCCAGTTTGGCCCAGCCCTTGTCCGCTTGCAGGGCGGCGAGGCGTTCCTCGTCCTTGGGGTAGAAGGCCAACTGCAAGGGCCGCTCGACGCTGATGCGGCGGTAGCCGAAGTCCCTGGTCTTGAAGATTCTGCAGATTTTGCTTTTGCGGAATTTGCCGTAGACCCGCACAATCTCATCGATGGACTCTTCAGTGAGGTAGTTGCGCTTGGAGCCCAGGGACTTGCGCATCTTGGTGGCGTAGTCGCCGGCGTTGATGAGCTGGACCTTGTTCTTGCGGTTGTCCGCCTTGTTGTTGGAGAGGATCCAGATGTAGGTGGCGATGCCGGTGTTATAGAACATGTCCGTGGGCAGGGCCACGATGGCCTCCAGCAGGTCGTGCTCCAGAATATAGCGGCGGATCTCCGATTCGCCGCTAGCCCGCCCCGCCGGTGAAAAGCGGTGAGCCGTTGAGGATGATGCCGATGCGCGCTCCACCTTCCTTTTTGTCCCGCATCTTGCTGATGAGATGCAGCAGGAACAGCAGCGAGCCGTCGGAGACCCGAGGCAGGCCGGGGCCGAAGCGCCCGGCAAAGCCTTTGTGCTTGTGTTCGTCCTTGACCTGCTTTTCCACCTTCTTCCAGTCCACACCGAAGGGCGGATTGGAGAGCATGTAGTCGAAGTTCCGGTCGTTTAGCTGATCGTCTGACAGCGTATTACCCAGTCTTATGTATTCAATATCATGCTCTTTGATGAGCATGTCCGCCTTGCAGATGGCGTAGGACTCGGGGTTGAGCTCCTGGCCGAAGACCCGGACCTTGGCCTTCTCGGAGATGGAGGTGATGTACTCCTCCCCCTCGGAGAGGAAGCCGCCGGTCCCGGCGGTGGGGTCGTAGAGGGTTACGATCTTGCCGGGGCCGCATTCTCCTGCGTCGGTGAACAGCAGCGCGGTGGTCAGGTGCACGATGTCGCGCGGGGTGAAATGCTCCCCGGCGGTCTCATTGGAGGATTCCGCGAAGCGGCGGATCAGCTCCTCGAAGATCAGGCCCATGTTGTAGTTGCTGTGAGCCCTGGGGCTAAGGTCCATGGCCGCGAACTTCTGCACCACCAGATAGAGCAGATTCGCCTCGTCCAGCCGCTCCAGGAAGGTGTGGAAGTTAAAATGCTCGAAGATCTCCGCCGTCTCCGGGCTGAAGCTGCGGATGTAATTATCCAGATTATCCAGAATCTGGTTTTCGCCCAGGCTGGCCAGGTCCATGGGCGAGGTGTTGTAGAAAGGCAGCTTGGCGGCCTTTTTCAGGAACTGGTCGTTCGGCAGATCCGAATCCTTCAGCTCCTCGTATTTATCCAGCACCTTCTGCTTGCGCGGCGCCAGCACGCACTCCAGGCGGCGCAACAACGTGAACGGAAGGATTACTCGACCGTATTGGGATTGCTTGAAATCACCGCGTAGACAGATCTGCGACGGACCAAATGAATGCCGCTGTTGAAGAGAAATTTTCGCCCATTATGAAGTCTTCACCATGTTTAGTTTTTTCTTATTCAGAATATAAATCAAAAATACTTGAATCGAGTTCTTTTAGAATCGCGGTTTCAAGTTGCTAGTGCAACATCAGGGTGTATCCCGAAAAATACCTGATTCGGTGTTTTGATACCAAGACATTTTCGGGGACGGTTGTTGAGTTTCTCCATCACGCGTTGAATTTGTCGTTGAGTGATGGTCGTAAAATCATGCTTCTTGGGGAAATACTGGCGAATGAGTCCATTGGTGTTTTCATTCAGGCCGCGCTCCCAGGAAGCAAAGGGATGCGCAAAGTAAAACTTGGCATTGAGTGCTCTGGCAATTTTTTGATGCTGAGCAAATTCACGGCCGTTGTCGGCGGTGAGGGTATGCACCCAGGGCGCCAGTGGCTTGAGCAATCGGATGATGGCCTCGCTGACAGCTTCAGCCGTTTTCCGGGCGACCTTGGCAATGAGTGTCAGTTTGGATTTGCGTTCAACCAGTGTCACCAGGGCCTGGCGGTGGTTTTTACCGATGACCGTATCCAGCTCCCAGTCGCCGTAACGATGACGTGAGTCGACCACCGCCGGACGTTGGTCGATAGAGATTTGATTCGGGATCTGGCCCCGGCGTGAATAGGTGCCATAGCGCTTTTTACGTTGCTTCTGGCAACGCAGGTGCCGATAGAGTGAGCCGCCAGCCTGTTTATCGGCGAGGACATACAGGTAAATGGACTCATGACTGACTGACAGACCGGCTTCCTTGGCCAGCCAGAGACCGATCTGTTCAGGGCTCCAGTCCTCGCGCAGGAGTCGACGGACGTGATGCCAGGTAGCGGATTCGATACGAGACTGAGCTTTGTCCGCACGGCGCTCAAGGCAGAAACGGTGGGCCTGTTGGGCACGGTAGCCCCGGCGCCCGCGGTTGCGACGTACTTCACGGCTGACGGTCGATTTATCGACGCCGATGAAATTCGCGGTCTGAGTTTGATTAAAACCGGCTTTCATATAGGCCTGAATTTGGTATCGTTGTTCCTGGGTAAGCTGCGCGTATTGCTTCATGTGTGCTCCTCAAACTTTGGTCGGTGAGAGAAGCTGCATAGGCTACCGCAGCTTGCCCTCTCACCAAACCGGTTGAGTTGCACTTACAAATTGAATTCACGAGTTTTTCACATTCTACAAAAGTCTTTTCAAGCCCATCCCAGAATTCGTCAGTTAAATGAATTTTTTCTGCGCCCAGAAGAATAAATATTTAATAAAGCAGCCTTTTGGCTCGTTGTATTGTATATCGCCATGCGCAAAGGCATTTCGCCATTTCATTATGTTTGCTAGATATCCCTGTATTTTGTTTTTCTGCTTCCCTTTTATCAGTTCATGTTGGTCAACAATCTTTTTGATCAACTTTTTTAAAACTAAAGCCCGAACCAAGACTGACTGAATGACATCGTTTGAAAAAGTGCTCGCCTGTCATCATGCGCCTGGAATGGACCGAGAAAATACAATACCAACAATCGTTCAATTAGTTTTTCAATTGAAGTGGTGGCGTATAACACCTTGCCGCCATTTAATCCGGCCATTTCAATTTCTTGGGCCTTCTCCGGACTTGCGATATTGCCGAGGTAAACCTGCTTCATTCCATCGACATCTTCGGCTTGCTCTGCATCAAGTTTATTGAGATCAACCGTCAGAGAATAAGACTGTGAAATTGGTAATTTGATTTCCTTCATTATTTACCAGCACAGAACCAGGTATTTGCGCCTGATTTAAAAAGTATATAAATTCCATAAACTACAAAATGGAAATCCGGCGTCAAGGCACAAATTTCTCTAAACTTAACAGCGGTCGCACTCTCACCCTGGTTTTTTACGATAATCCACAGGATCGTCAGACCAGGCCGGAAGAGTGGCTGATCGCTAACTCTCTAGCCTAACCCAGAGACATTATTAATAGTATCAGTACAGATTCAGCCTAAGTGTAGCTGCGCCGGGCAGACTTTGGCAGGGACGAAAAGTAGAAAGTCTGGCAGTTGGCAGATGGCAGTCGGCAGAAAAGCCAGATCAAGTGAAAATCGCGCCCGTGGGGCGCTCCCACAGTGCATAATTAACATTAAATATTAATAATATCTTGTTGTTTTTAATGCATTAATGCGATACCACATCCTTGATAAGGACAGCGCGAGTACGGGGCGGGTTGGGTTGGGGTTTTGACCCGGCTGCGGGCGGCTGCTAGAGTGCGGCGGTCATGCGCAAATTCTTACACTATCTGCTGCTGGGTATTGTTCTGCTGTCCCAGGCGTACACGGCGTCGGCGTCGATTGGCGGCGAGCTGGCCGCGCTGAGCTCCGCTGCCTGTGAGCACTTGGCGGCAGCCGGGTCGGCGGGGGATGATTCCCATCAGTTGTGTAACGATCACGATTGCCATGCCACGGCGCATTATCTGGGGGTGGTGGTGACCGCCTATACCCTGCCGCAGCCGGTTATGACGCACAGCCAGATCCGCACCGGCATCAAACAGTTCCTTTCCCACCGGGATCCGCCCCCGACCCAACCGCCCCGCTCTCTGATCTGATCTTGCTGACGGTATCCGGGCGATACCGTCGTTGGCGCGATCCGCGCGGTTAATTTGCGCGCGAAGCGTACGGCGGGCCGTTTTCACGGCCCGCGCCTGACGATCATCTTTGAGTGGGAACCCCCATGCGATGGATTTTGATACTGGCCGGTGTCGTGTGCCTGCACACGAGTGGACTGGCCGAGCCCCGGGTGGGCGACATGAAAGATCTGAGCTTGCCCGCGGCGTTGAGCCGTGTGTTGCAGGATAACCCGCAACTCAAGGCCATGGACTATGCCGTTGAGGCGGCAGGCCGCCGCGTTGAACAGCAACAACAAACCTCGCCGTGGCGGGTCGGCCTGCAACTGGAAAATGTGGTCGGTTCCGGTGTTTACAGCAGTAGCGATCGACTCGAGTCGACCCTGAGCCTGGGCAAGGTGCTGGAGCTGGGGAACAAACCCGAACGACGCGCGGAGGTGGCGCAGTTACGCTCGGGCGTGTTGCGCGATCAGCAATCGGCACAACAACTGGATATCGTCGCCGAGGCCTCGCGGCGTTATCTGCGCGCGTTGACCCTGCAACATCGCATCGCCCTGATCGAAGAGACGCGGCAGATCCGCGAGCAAACCCTGCAATCGGTCGTCAGGCGGGTCGATGCCGGACGTTCGCCGACTGCCGAACGTTATCGGGCAAATATCGCGCTGGAGCGCAGTGCGCTGCAACTGCAACGCCTGCGCAAGGACCGGGACATCGCCCGGCTGCAACTGGCCGGCATGTGGGGGGATTCGACGGCGGCGTTTGGCAAGCTCACGGGCGCGCTATACGATCTGCAGCCGCCTGAATCATTCGAAACACTCAAGGCCCGCCTGCAGGACAACCCGCATATCGTCCAGTTTGCCACCCGGCAACGGCTGGCGGAGGCCCGATACCGCCTGGCGCAATCGCGCCGTTCACTGGATCTGGAAATGCGCGGCGGTGTGCGTCATCAGCGCCAGACCGATGATACCGCCCTGCTCTTTTCCTTCAGCCTGCCGCTGGGCAGTGCCTCCCGCGCGCAACCCTATATCGAGGAAGCGCGACAGCTTCAGCAACAACAACCCTACGCAGCGCAGCAACAACGCCTTGAGCTGATCGCGGCGCTGCACGAGGCCTACCAGGAGATGCGCTACGCCTATCAGGCCATGCAACGCCTGCAGCAGCGGATCATTCCCGACGCGCAACGGGCGCTGCGGGACTATCGGCGGGGCTATGAAAACGGCCGCTATTCGCTGCTCGAACTGAACGATGCCCAGCAGTCGCTGATTGACGGACAGCTGCAAAAGATCGCGACGGCGGCAACCTATCATCGCGCCCGGGTCGAGATCGAACGGCTCACCGGCACGGCGGTACAGACAGGAGTTTCACAATGAGTTTGCCAAGAAAATCCCCGGCGATCGCGATCGCCGTTATTGCCCTGCTGGTGCTGGCTGTGTTGCTGGTGATGTTTTTTGATAAGCCCGGGTCAACGGTTTCCGGTGAGACACCGGCCCATGGCGAAGAAGCGGATCACGAGGAAGTCGCGCGCGGCCCGCGGGGCGGACGCCTGCTACAGCAGGACAACTTTGCGCTGGAATTAACCCTGTTCGAGCAGGGCGTGCCGCCGGAATACCACGTGTATGCCTATGCCGACGGTGAGCCGGTGGATCCCGACGCGGTGGATCTGATTATCACGCTCGATCGTCTGGGTGGACGTCAGGATCGCATTACCTTTGAACCGTTCGAGGATTATCTGCGCGGCCGGCAAACCATCGTCGAGCCGCACTCGTTCGATGTGACGGTCGAAGCCACTTATCAGGACAATGACTACCACTGGGAATTTGACAATCATGAAGGGCGAACCACGATACCCCGGGCCATGGCCGAGCTGTCCGGTATCGGCACGGAAACGGCCGGGCCGCAAACCCTGGAGCGGGTGGTCAGGCTGCATGGTCGGGTGCGGATCGATCCCGATCGGCTGTCACAACTGCGGGCCCGCTTCCCCGGTGTGGTGCAAGCCATTCATCGCGATCTGGGTGAGCGGGTTCAACAGGGCGAGACCCTGGCCGTGATCCAGAGCAACGAGAGTCTGCAAAACTACGCGCTCAAGGCGCCCATCGACGGGGTGATCGTCAAACGCAACCTGCAGATCGGTCAGGCCACCGGCGAGACGGTGCTGTTTGTGATCGCCGATCTGTCGCAGGTCTGGGTGGAGCTGGATGTGTTCGGCGCGGACAGCCAACAGGTCGAGGTCGGTCAGAACGTCCATGTCGCCAATCTGGCGGGTTACCGACGCGAGGGGGTGATCGACTGGATCTCGCCGCTGGCCGAGCACGCCAGCCAGAGCGTGCGCGCGCGGATCCGGCTGGACAATCCCGACGGAAAGTTAAGACCCGGCCAGTTCGTACATGGGGATGTGGTGGTCGAACAGGTGACGGTGCCGCTGGCGGTGCGCCACTCGGCCATTCAGCGCTTTCGTGATTTTCAGGTGGTGTTTGCCAAATTCGATGACACCTACGAGGTGCGCATGCTGGAGCTGGGCCGGCGGGATGCGCAATGGGTCGAGGTGCTTGGCGGTCTGGAACCGGGTACGTCGTATGTCACGCAAAACAGCTATCTGATCAAGGCGGACATCGAAAAGTCCGGCGCCAGTCATGCGCATTGAGGGCCTGTCATCATGTTGAACCGAATTATCGCCTTTTCGCTCGCGCATCGCTGGCTGGTGCTGATCGCCGTTCTGCTGATCGCGGCGCTGGGGATCTATAACTACCAGCGCCTGCCCATCGATGCGGTGCCGGATATCACCAACATCCAGGTGCAGATCAATACCGATGCGCCCGGCTATTCCCCGCTGGAGTCCGAACAGCGCATCACCTTCCCGGTGGAGACCGCCATGGCCGGCCTGCCCGGGCTCGACTATACCCGCTCGCTCTCCCGCTACGGCCTGTCGCAGGTGACGGTGGCGTTCAAGGAAGGCACGGATATTTATCGCGCCCGGCAACTGGTGAATGAACGCCTCTCCCAGGTCAAATCGAAACTGCCCGCCGGGATCGAACCGGCCATGGGGCCGATTGCGACCGGTCTGGGCGAGATCTTTATGTACACGGTCGGCGGCGAGAACTATTCACCCATGGAACTGCGCACGGTGCAGGACTGGATCGTGCGCCCGCAGTTGCGCCAGACCCCCGGCGTGGTGGAAGTCAACACCATCGGCGGTTACAGCAAGCAGTTTCATGTGCTGCCCTACCCCGACAAACTGCTGGCCCACGATCTCAGCCTGCAGGATGTGATGCGCGCCCTGGCCCGCAACAACCGCAACACCGGCGCCGGGTATATCGAACGCTTCGGGGCGCAGTACACCATCCGCTCCCCGGGCCAGCTGGCCAGCCTGGACGAGATCCGCGAGATTACCGTGGCCCGGCGCGACGGGGTGCCGATCTCGCTGGGCACTGTCGCCGATGTAAAACTCGGTAACGCCTTGCGCACCGGCGCCGCGACCCAGAACGGCAAGGAGGTGGTCCTGGGCACGGTGTTCATGTTGATGGGCGAGAACAGTCGCGCAGTGGCGCATGCCGCCGCGCAGCGCATCGAGCAAATCAAACCCTCCCTGCCCGACGGCGTGGAACTGACCCCGGTCTACGATCGCACCAGCCTGGTGGACAAGACCATCGCCACCGTGCAAAAGAACCTCGCCGAGGGCGCGCTGCTGGTGATCGTGGTGCTGTTCCTGTTGCTGGGCAACTGGCGGGCCGCGTTGATCACGGCGGCGGTGATTCCGCTGGCCATGCTGATGACCATCAGTGGCATGGTCAGCTCGCGCGTATCCGGCAACCTGATGAGCCTGGGCGCGCTGGACTTTGGCCTGATCGTCGATGGCGCGGTGATCATTGTCGAGAACTGCCTGCGACGGCTGGGCGAATTCCAGCGCATGCACGGCGGCCTGCCGGATCTCAAACAGCGCCTGCGCGTGGTGCAGGAGGCGACCACGGAAGTGATCCGACCCAGCGTGTTCGGGGTGACGATCATCATGATCGTTTACGTGCCGATCTTTGCCCTCAGCGGGGTGGAAGGCAAGATGTTCGAGCCCATGGCGTTTACCGTGGTCACCGCCCTGTTCGCGGCGTTGATCCTGTCGTTGACCGCGGTGCCGGCCGCGGTGGCGGTGTTTGTGCGCGGGCCGATCAACGAAGACGAGAACCGGGTGATGCGCGGCCTGCGTCGCGCTTATCAACCGGTGCTGAAACTGGCGCTGGCGAACAAGTTGACCGTCGTCGCCCTGGCGATTGCGCTGGTGGGGCTGGCCGCGCTGCAGGCCACGCGCATGGGCAGCGAGTTTGTGCCCGACCTGGACGAAGGCGATATCGCCATGCATGCCCTGCGCATTCCCGGTACCAGCCTGTCGCAATCGATCGAGATGCAAAAGCTGGTCGAGGCAAAGCTGCGTGAGTTCGCCGAGGTCAAGCATGTGTTCAGCAAGATCGGCACCCCGGAGGTGGCCACCGATCCCATGCCGCCCAACGTGGCCGATACCTTCATTATCATGAAGCCACGCGAGCAGTGGCCCGATCCGCGCAAGCCCAAGCCGCAACTGGTCCGCGAACTGGAAGCGGCGGTGACCGATCTGCCCGGCAACAAGTACGAGTTCACCCAGCCGATCCAGATGCGCTTCAATGAATTGATCTCGGGCGTGCGCGCCGATCTGGCGGTCAAGATTTACGGTGATGATCTCGATACGCTGGTGGAACTGGCCGAACAGATCGAGACCACCGTGCGCGGCGTGCCCGGGGCCGCCGATGTGCGCACCGAGCAGACCACCGGGTTGCCATTATTAACGGTCACCCCGGATCGCGAGCGGCTGGCGTTGTATGGGCTGGATGTGGCCTCGGTCCAGGAGGTGCTGCAGACCGCTACCGGCGGCAGCAGCGTCGGGCAGATCTATCAGGGCGATCGCCGTTTCGATCTGGTGGTGCGCCTGCCCGAAGATCTGCGTACCGATCTCGATGCCCTGGCGCGACTGCCGATCCGCCTGCCGGACGACCCGCAGCGCGAAGTGGCCGGTGATGCCGACATGCTGGGCGTGGGTCACCGTGCGGAGGAAAGTATCCCGCTGGGTGAAGTGGCGACGATCGATTTTAAAACCGGGCCCAGCCAGATCAGCCGCGAGAACGGCAAGCGGCGCATCTTTGTCACCGCCAACGTGCGGGATCGGGATCTGGGCAGCTTTGTCGAGGCGGTCAGCGCGGCCGTGCGCCAGCAGGTCGATCTGCCCGCCGGTTACTGGATCGATTACGGCGGGACGTTTGAACAGCTGATCGCCGCCGCGCAGCGCTTGTCCGTGGTTGTGCCGTTGACCCTGTTGCTGATCTTCGGCCTGCTGTTCATGGCCTTCGACTCGGCCCGCGATGCGGGCCTGGTGTTCACCGCCGTGCCGCTGGCCCTGACCGGCGGCATCGCGGCGCTGGCCCTGCGCGGCATGCCGCTGTCCATTTCC
This sequence comes from Thiohalophilus sp., assembly GCF_034521165.1. Lineage (NCBI taxonomy): Bacteria > Pseudomonadati > Pseudomonadota > Gammaproteobacteria > Thiohalomonadales > Thiohalophilaceae > Thiohalophilus > Thiohalophilus sp. The sequence goes on along the minus strand of NZ_JAXHMV010000014.1, from coordinate 7,270 downwards.
GCGGCGGTCGGGTTTATTGCGCTGTCGGGGATCGCGGTGCTCAATGGCGTGGTGATGCTGTCTTATATCAGGCAGCTGCGCAACGAGGGCACTGCGCTGGATCAGGCCATTTTCGACGGCGCCATGCGGCGCCTGCGCCCGGTGATGATGACCGCGCTGGTCGCCAGCCTGGGCTTTGTCCCCATGGCCTTCAACGTCGGCATCGGCGCCGAGGTGCAACGCCCGCTGGCCACCGTGGTGATCGGCGGGATCGTCTCCTCCACCTTGCTGACCCTGGTGGTGCTGCCCGTGCTGTATCGGCTGGCTTATGCCAGAACATAGTAGGCAGTTAGCAGATGGCAGTCGGCAGTTAATCGGTAGGCCGGATCAAGCGGAGCGGATCCGGCGCATAGAAAGAACCGCGCCCGTGGGGCAAAGGGAAAGTTGGTAGATGGCAGATGGCAGTCGGCAGATAAAATCAGCATAGAAAGAATCGCGCCCGTGGGGCGCTCCTACAGGCCCGAGGAAGGTGGATCCGCCTGCGGCTTGATCCACCCTACTTTTATAACCCGGTAGGCCGGATCAAGCGGAGCGGATCCGGCTTATTCGAAATCGCGCCCGCGGGGCAAAGGGAAAGTTGGTAGATGGCAGATGGCAGTCGGCAGAGAGGTGCCGGATCAAGTGAAAATCGCGCCCGCGGGGCGCTCCTACAGGCCTTGCGGCAGGACGAGGAAATTGAATAAGATCAATTTCAACTCATTGATCAGTTTTTAAATTTCTTCAGTTGCCTTGCCACCTCATCCCAGGGCAGGCGACTGCCGTCCGCTTCCATCCGCTGGTAGGCGGATTCGGCTCTGGTAACGGCAATGTGCCCCTGTTGTAGTATTTGCTCCACCAACCAGACCGTACCATGGACCGGTACATTTTCTTCGAGACAGACCTTGCGCAATTTCCCATCGCCGGTCAGCAATGGCGCGGCAACCTGTTCCGCGAGAGCGAGGGCGGCCAGGTCATTGCTGCTCACGCCCGCGTATTTCACTGCCAGACTCTGCATGCGTTGAATACTCTCGATTTCCAGTTCCAGACACCGCAGGCCCCTGCCTGGCAAATCCGGATAGTACTCCATCAGTTCCTGTTCGTATAACAGTGCCGGTGTGGCGTACTCGTAAGGCAGGGTGAACATCGCATCGACCAGGCCGCCGACCTGCATGTCGATCAGGATGTTGGCATCACTGATGAGCAGCAGCCTCGACATGGTCCACCTTCCTTATGGTACGAAATTCCATGATTGACTTACCCATCAGTTCGGCAGCCTTCGATTCGCTGATAAGCTCCTCGGCCAGAGCATGAAAAATCAACTGGGTGAAGACCTGCGGTTCTTCCCGGGGGTAGTCGGCGCAGGGTTCCTGCCGGTGCCAGCCGAACTTGCGAAACAGCTTGATCATACTCTGATGGGCGGCCTGATTGATAATACCCAGATCCCGGGCCCGGTGCAGCCATCCTTGCATGCTCAACCCGTAAGCCTTTTTCAGCACACACAGTTCGCGGGGCTCGAAGCGGGTACGCCGCTGACCCAATTCTTTTTCCACCTCCGAGGCCGGCACTAAGAATGCGCCGGCAAATCGGTTGGCAGCTTTTTCGATATCCAGTTCCTGGTTGAGCCGGTTTTCCAATACCTGGTGACCCAGCTCATGGGCCAGGGTAAAGCGTTGCCGATCCCCGGGCCACTGTGCACCGACAACAATGATCGGCGCATCATTGACCTTGCAGGCCAAACCATCGAACTTACCGTCATGAAAGGCATGGGTCTGAAACACTTTGATGCCCCGCTCTTCCAGGGTACCGGTTAGATCCAGAATCGGATTTTTCCCCAGCTCCCAGGCATTGCGTAACTGGTTGGCCAGGATCTCGATTTGATCCGGTTCATTAATGTCAGCCAGCAGGTCCTGTTTCGGCAGCTCGAACTCAACGACCGGGCTGACCGGCAGGATATTTTCCAGCTCTAAATAGCGCTCGACCTGTTCCAGGACATCGCATTCGATTTTGGTGAGTATTTTCTTCGGTAATTTGGCGTGTTTACGGTACTCCACCTCGCACAACTGTGCCTCGACCTGTCGGAAAAAGTACTCGGTCCGTACCCCCAGTGCTTTGGCCAGCGCCAGCAATATTGGCGAGGATGGAACCGATTGATTGTTTTCATACTTGGAGATAGCCATCGCCGAAACCCCGGCCTGCTCGGCCAGGGCGCGCTGCGACAGACCGGCAGCCTTGCGCGCCTGCTGAATCCGTTCTCCTATCATGTCCCTGACTCCGGTTTACGAAATAGATGGTAAATGTATAATTTGTAAACTTTAGCGGTAAGCTAATATCCTGGTCAAGGTGGTTTTGAGCATTTATGGCTATTTCATAAGGATCGACGAGAGCAGGGAATCAGCCCGGCACTTCGGGCAGGTACGTACAAAGATAGTTGGCAGATGGCAGTCGGCAGAGAAAAAGCGCCGGATATGCGCCCTGTGGGGCATAAACTTCGCGGATCCGGCGCTCTAGGCGGCGTCGTTGTGCAATGAATGCAGTTTTTCGAGGGTGTCCGGGTATCTTCGCACCATCAGGATCAGTGCCGCGGCCTGGGCATTCGGTTTGGCCCGGCCCTGCTCCCAGTTTTCCAGGGTTCGGGTCGACACACGCAAATGGCGGGCGAACACGGCACGCGACACGTTCAGTTTTTCGCGTGTTTCGCGAATGGTCGCGGCGGCGATTTCCAGGGGTGGTAAGTCATCGACTTCATGGGAACGCAAGGTGATCTTGCCTTCACGCGCCTGGCGCATGGCATCGACACCCTCCATCAATTCGTCAAACAGTTTGCGTTTTTTGGTCATCGCTTGTGTCATAAAACGAGTGTACGCAAATTGCGTACAGATACAAGGTTTGATGATGTCTCGGGCTATATCAAAAGGGTCGAGGAGTGATAGTTGGCAGATGGCAGTCGTCAATGAAGAGCTGGAACCAGCGGCACGGACTCAGCAGAGAGAGTCGCGCCCGTGGGACACTCGCACAGGAGAAACTTGGCAGCGAGATTTACCTCCTCTACGCCTGAAATCAGCGTAATTATTCTTATCATTCAAAAGCTTATAAGCTATTTCAAGATGTAGCCTTATCCTGAAATAAGCGAGTTGCTTCATTTTAATTTCTATGCCGGGATGCTTGACGTCACACGTACCACCTTCTAGTATTTGCCCATGATACTGAGCTTCAGGGACAGGGCGATTACCACTGACAGGTTAGAGTTTGATGGTTACGCCGACGAATAAATTACCGCCGGTTCATCCGGGCGAGTTCCTGCGCGAGGATATGGACGAACTTGGCCTCTCGGCGCGGGCACTCGCCGAGGCCATTGATGTGCCTCATAACCGGATTGCCGCCATCCTGCGCGGAGAACGGGCGATTACCGCCGATACGGCCCTGCGCCTGGCCCGTTACTTCGGTACCAGCCCCGAGGTCTGGATGAACCTGCAACAGGCCTATGACCTGAAGAAAACCGAGCTCGAGCGCGGCCATGAGATCCGCAAAGCGGTCAAAGGGCGTGCGGCAGAAAGATAAAGATAGTTGGGAGATAGCAGTCGGAAGACCAGGGGGATTTGTGGGAGGCGCTTTCAGCGGCGACCGGTTTGCCACTTTTCCTGTTGCGCAAGGGTCGCTCACGGCATCCATGCCTTCCGTGACATTAGTACATCCATGTACGTCAATGCCCTCCTACAAGTGCCCTGCGGGCACAGCACAGGGTCGAGTGACGAGGGTCGAGGAAGGTGGATCCGCCTGCGGCTTGTTCCACCCTACCCGGGTTTAACCGGTAGGCCGGATCAAGCGGAGCGGATCCAGCACATAGAGAGAATCGCGCCCGTGGGACGCTCCCACAGGCCCTTCGGGCAGGGATGGAGACGGTTCTACGGCCTATTTTATACCCAACCGGGATTCGACCTCCTCGAGAGAATATTCGCGACCGGCAGCCAGATCAGTCAATCCGGCCAGTACGGCTCGCATGAAGGCTTGCTCTTCTGCGGGTTTGTCGCCATCGGCGACTCGACCGGGATTGACCTTCAATCCGGTTGCGGGAAGCCCATCTTTGGAAAATTTGCCTGCCATCGCTGCTGTTCCCCAAATCATGATTCTGGCCTGATATTAGCACCTGTTGAATAAGCGCGGCAGGCTCGCATCATGACATATAAAGTACTTTAAATATTACTTATATCTTGTTGTTTCTATTTGTATTACTTAATCCGCATCCTCGTAATCGATGCTGATCCGATCCCCGGCGACCGGGCGGAAGTGGGTGTCGGCGTAGGCGACGTGGTCGGGGTGGGTTTTGTAGCTGGCGACCACGTCGCGGTGGGCGAAGCGGATGACCCAGCAGTGCTGGTAGCTGGCCTCCTCCTGCAGGGCGTTGCCGGTGAAGACGCGGCGCACGCCGGGGATGGTGCTCAGGGTCTCGCGGCCGATCTGCATCAGCTCGTCCACCTTCTCGGGCGTGGTGCCCTCGGTGTTGTAGACGATGACGTGTTCGACCTCTTGCCACGGTTCCGCTTCGGCCAGGATGGCGGCGGCTCTGCCTGCACTGCCCCACTGGCGGATGCGTTTCTCGCATTCACTCTGGATGGCGCCGATGACGCCTTTGACCAGGCCAGTGTAGCCGCAACCGCTATCGGCTTCGGCGTTGGCCCGGATCTGCTGGCCGGCGGCGTCGGCCAGCGCGGTGTAGTAGTTGATCTTGGTGACGCCGTTGGCGATCAGGTCCTGGAACTGTTGGTCCGTTAATCCCGTGCCGCCGTGGATCACCAGCGGAATGCCCAGCGCGGCGTTAATGGCGCCGAGGCGTTCGATATCCAGGTTGGGCTCGCCTTTCATGCGCCCGTGCACGGTGCCGATGGACACGGCCAGAAAATCCACCCCGGTGCGCTCGACGTACTCTTTGGCCTCGCCGACTTCGGTATAGCGGACTTCGCCGGGATGGCGCTCGGCGTCCTCGCCTTCCACTCCGGCCACGTAGCCCAGCTCGCCTTCCACCGGCACGCCGCAGTTGTGGGCCATCTCGACGATCCGGCGGGTGTAGTCCACGTTACCTTCAAAGGGCTGGGTGGAGGCGTCGACCATCACCCCGGTGCAGCCCAGGTTGATGCCCTGCACCGCGCTCTCGTAAGTGGCGCCATGATCCAGGTGAATCGCCACCGGGACATTGGCGCGGCGCGCGGCCGACACCACTGCCGGCATGATCGTCGGAAAATCAAAGTAATCGAAATGCGACTCGGCCAGGCTCAGGATCACCGGCGCCTCGCAGGCCTCGGCGGCGTTGAGAATCCCGTGCAGAAAATCGAGACTGACCAGATCGAAGGCGGCAATGGCGTATTGTTCGCGATGGGCGTGTTGCAGCATGTCGCGCATGTTGACCAGTGGCATCGGACAACTCCTGAATTCGTCGGACCAGAGGGATTGCTAGTTTGCCCTGAAATGTTAATCAGTAAAAATAAATGATTGTGAAATTATCCATTGGTTTTATTTATGGATTATATAGATAGTCATTAGGGCAACCCATCTCTACTGCGTGTTGTCTTAGATAAATTTTCCGCCAAATCAACTCTCGCTCATAACTATCCTGAGCATCCGTGGGCTGATTGCTGGCTAAAGTTAAAACCCGATGAGCAATCGGCCAATTCCCATCCAACACCAAACTGATTACTTGCCCTTGCCCATTTCACCCTTGACCCTGAAGTATACTTCAGGGTGTAAATTTGTCAGGCAACTCAAGGAGGTCGAATCATGGATACTCTGAGTATCGGCCAGCTGGCCCAGGCGGCGGGCGTAACGGTGGAAGCCCTGCGGTTTTATGAAAAGCGAGGATTGTTGGCCGCCCCGCAACGTCGCAGGAACGGTTACCGGCAATATCCGCCCGATTCGATAAAACGGGTGCGGTTTATCCAGCACGCCAAGCAGGTAGGGTTCACCCTCGGCGATATCGGCGAACTGCTGGCGCTGCGTCAGGATCGGACGACCTCCTGTGCCGACATCAAGGCCCGCGCGACGCACAAGATCGATCAGGTTGAGCGAAAGATCAAAGAGCTGGAACGGATCCGCGATGCCCTGAGTCGCATGGCGCAACAATGCAGCGGCTCTGGATCGTTGAGTGATTGCCCGATTCTCGAGGAGCTGGAACTGGACGAGCAGGAGGAAAGCGGATGAGTGTCGAACTGGTGTATGAGAAAACCTGCCCGAACATCGCCGCGGCCCGCGAGCAGTTGCTGCGCGCGTTCGCCGAGGCCGGACTAACCCCGCGCTGGCGGGAATGGGAGATCCACGATCCCGCCGCCCCGGCGCACGTACACGGCTACGGCTCCCCCACCATCCTGGTGGATGGCGAAGATGTCAGCGGTGCCGGTATGACAGGCGATGATCTTTGCTGTCGGCTCTATGCCGACAACGAAGCAGGTCACCGGGGCGTGCCGGTCCGGAACGATATCGTTCATGCGCTGCGTACCCGGGGCAAGAAATCAGCGTCGTCTTCCGATGGATGGAAACGGAACAATACAGGAGATGAATCATGAGCGAGAAACGCCACATCGAAATATTCAGTGCCGGCTGCCCCGTATGCCGGGACACCATCAATCTGGTCAATCAACTGGCCTGCTCATCCTGCGAGATCAGCGTGCTGGATATGAACGACAGTGACACTGCGGCGCGGGCCCAATCCCTGGGCGTGCGTTCCGTGCCGGCCGTCGCGGTCAACGGCGAGCTGGTGTCCTGTTGCCGGGATCGCGGCGTGGACGAAGCGTCACTGAAAGCCGCCGGAATTGGTCAGCCGCTGGCCTGACAGAAATCTGTCACCCAGCTTGCTGACGGTAAAAATACATTTTGGGGCAAGCTATCCGGCCTGCGGCTGGTGAGGGATTGCTGAACCCGCGCCGGACATGGCTTCTGTGCAGTTTGTCTTATTTTAACGCAGCGCTTATAGTTGCTTTATAGATCCGAGACCGTCGAGCCAATAGTGACAGAATGAGTCCTGGCGGGTCCGGCACCGGCCGGGGTGAATGTTTGAGCGCGGGATGCATATTATGGAACAGATTGTCAATCTACACATCGAATATCAGCCGGAAGGTGTTTATCTGGCGACCTCAGAGGATATTCCGGGGCTGGTAGCCCAGGGGCGTACCGTCACGGAGACCCTCGAGATCGCCCGCGATGTCGCCAAAAAACTGCTGGAAGCCCGGACAGAGCGCCAGGAACAGACCAACCTCAAAGCCACCGG